>DASTGL010000102.1:0-3973 GCA_035719145.1 Solirubrobacterales bacterium | reverse complement strand
GGGCGGACCGACGCGCCTTGCAGCGGAACAAAGCTCTTCGCCAGTTGGCACTGACAGCCACGGACGCGACGGCCGTTCAGGCGACGACCACGGCGGCGGCAATGGCGGCTCCAGGGACGACAGCGGCTCGCTCGGCAACGGCGACCACAGCGGTTCGAGCACCCACTCGGGCGGTGACGTCTCCAGCCCAGGCAGCTCAGGGAACTCCGGCAGCAGCCCCGGCGGCCGCGGCTCCGGCTCCGGCTCGAGCGACGACTCGGGTTCGGGCGACCGGCACGGGGGCAGCGGCGGCAGCGATGACGACGGCGGCTCCCACTCCGGCAGCGGCTCGGGCGACGGTGGCAGCGGCTCGGGCGGCGACGGGGGCAGCTCAGGCGGCTCCGGCGGAGACGACGGCTTGGTCAGCAGCGGCGACGGCGGCAGCTCCGGGCCCGGTGGCGGCGAGATCGAGAGCGAGCCGATCACCACCAGCGAACCGACTTTGAGCGATGACAGCAGCGGTAGCGGTAGCGGCTCGGGCACGAGCGGCAGCTCCGATGGCGGCGGCGAAAGCAGCGGCGGCACGAGCGGCAGCGGCGACCTCAGCGGCACCAGCTCGACCAGCGGGTCGGACGGAAATCCGTAAATCCGCGTGATCTTGGCGCGCCCCCCGGGTTGTAGCGGCAACCAGTTGTTGAACATCGAACTCAGGAGGAAAGGCATGACCCGCAACAAAGCAGCGCGAGCTCGCCTCGGGATGACCTGGTTTGCGTTGGCGCTCGGTGCGCTTGCGCTCCTGGCCATGCCGGGCCTGGCAGCAGCCAAGGACCGCAACCACGACCACATTCCGGACAAGTGGGAGAAGCGGCACCACCTCTCCCTGCAGGCGAACCAGGCCCATAAGAACCAGGACGGCGACAGGCTGCGCAACCGGGCCGAGTTCCTCGCCGGGGACGACCCGCGTGACGCCGACTCCAACGACGACGGGGTGATGGACGGCGAGGACAATGCCGGCACGATCACCTCGTTCGACACCGAAACCGGCAAGCTCACGATCAACCTGTTCGGCGGCGAAACCGTCAGCGGCTTGGTCAATCAGGGAACCGAGATCAAGTGCGAGGACCACGGCGGCGCCTCGGCCAGCAGCGACGGCTCCGGCTCGGGAGAGGCTGAGCCGGGCGACGACAACGGCGGCGAAGGCGAGGTCGAGCCTGGTGACGACAACGGCGGCCAGGAAGAGGTCGGCGATGACAACGGTGGCCAGGGTGAGGAAGAGCCCGGTGACGACAACGGCGGCGAAGAGGCCGGCGACAACTCGGGCCCGGGCAGCCAGAACTCCGGTCCTGGCAGCGGGGACGACGGAGACGAAGGCGGCACCTGCACCACCGCCGACCTCGTCCCGGGCGCAGTCGTCCAGGAGGCGGAGCTGAAGGTCGCTAACGGCCAGGCGACCTTCGAGGAGGTCGAGCTGTCGGGCAAAGACGCCTAGCGGCTACTTGGCGTTGAGCCAGTCGGGGCCGACGCCGACGTCGACCTCCAGCGGCGGATCGAGCGGGTACGCGGCGCACATCTCGCGTCGCACCAGCTCGGCCGCCGCTTTCATCTCTCCCGGCGGGCCCTCGAAGAGGAGCTCGTCGTGGATCTGCAAGACGAGGCGAGTCTCCCCCCCGGTCCCCCGCAGCGCCCGCTGGCAGCGCACCATCGCCACCTTGATGATGTCGGCGGCGGTGCCCTGGATCACCGTGTTGACCGCCAGGCGCTCGCCGAGGCGGCGGGTATTGGGGTTGCCGGAGCGCAGCTCGGGGATCGAGCGGCGCCGCCCCATCAGGGTCGTCACGTAGCCCTCCTCCTGCGCCCGCTCGATCACCTGCTCGCGGAAGGCGCGCACCGCCGGGAAGCGCTCGAGGTAGCGGGAGACGAATTCCTCCCCCTCCTTGCGGGGGATGTTGAGGCGGTCGGCGAGGCCGAAGCCGGTGAGGCCGTAGACGATCCCGAAGTTGACCATCTTCGCCTTCGAGCGCTGGCCGACGTCGACCTCGTCGCGCTCGATCTCGAAGACCTCGGCGGCGGTAGCGGCGTGGACGTCTTCCCCTTTGTGGAAGACGTCTTTCAGCACCCCCTCGTCAGCGACGTGGGCGAGGACCCGGAGCTCGACCTGGCTGTAGTCGGCGGAGAGCAGTTCCATGCCCTGCTCGGCGACGAAGCAGGCGCGGACCGGGCGCCCGATCTCGGTGCGGATCGGGATGTTCTGCAGGTTCGGGTTGGTGCTGGAGAGGCGGCCGGTCGTGGTCGAGGCCTGGTTGAAGGTGGTGTGGACGCGGCCGGTCGCGGGGTCGATCAGCTCTGGCAACGAGTCCAGATAGGTGTTCTTCAGCTTGGTCAGCTCGCGCCAAGACTCGATCTTCTCGACGATCGGGTGCTCGTCGCGGATCTGGGCGAGCACGCGGGCGTCGGTCGAGAAGCCGGTTTTGCCGCGGCGCTTGCGCGTCAGGCCGAGCTTCTCGAAGAGGATGCGGCCGACCTGCTGCGGCGAGCCGATCGTGAACTCCTCCTCGGCCAGCTCGAAGATTTCCTTTTCGAGGGTGTCGATGCGCTCGCCGAAGCCGGCGCCGACCTCGGCCAGGCGCTCGGCGTCGAGCTTCAGACCCTCGCGCTCCATCGCCGCCAGCACCCCGACCAGCGGCAGCTCGACCTCGCGCAGCAGCCGCTCCAGGCCCAGCTCCTCGATCCGCGGCGCCTGCGCGGCGGCGAGGGCGGCGACCAGGCGCGCTTCCTCGGGGGGGTCGAGCCCCGGCTCCAGCTCCTCCCCCAGCGCCATCTGGCCGTCGTCCTCCTCGGGCCTGTCCGCGGCGGCGCCCTCGGCGAGGCCGATGCCGGCGTCGGCGGCGAGCTCGACCAGGTCGTAGGTGCGCCGCTGCGGCTCCAGCAGGTAGGCGGCGATCATCGTGTCGTGGTCGAGCTTCGGCTCGACCCCCTCCCGCGCCGCCGCGGCGAGCAGGCCGTGGCGGCCGCCGCCGAGCGACTTCGCGTCGTGGGCAGCGAACGGCTTGCCGTCGAGCGCGACCGCCAGCTCGTCGAGGCTCGAGCTGCCGGCGAGGAGGCGGTCGGCTTCGGCGGCCGCCCAGCGGTCGCCGGCGATCCCCAGCGCCACCGGCCCCTTCCCCAGATCCTCCGGCTTGCCCTCCGCGGCCTCGACCTCGAGCTCGGTCTGGACCCGGCGCCCCGGCACCGCCGCCCCCTCGGGCAGCGCTTCTTCGAGCCGCTCCATCACCGCCCGCAGCTCGAACTCGCGCATGAACTCGCGCAGGGCGCCGCGGTCGGGCTCGCTCGCCATCGCTTCGGCCAGATCGACCCCGGTCTCGATGTCGTACTGCAGCGTCGCCAACTGCTTCGAGAGCCGCGCGTCCTCGGCGTGGTTGGTGAGGTTTTCCTTGCGTTTCTTGCCCGAGATCTGGTCGACGCTTTCCAGCACCGCTTCCAGCGAGCCGAACTGCTGCAGCAGCTGGGTCGCGGTTTTCTCGCCGATCCCGGGGACGCCGGGGATGTTGTCGGAGGTGTCGCCGCGCAGCCCCATCAGGTCGCAGATCAGCTCCGGCGGCACCCCGTAGCGCTCTTCGACGGCGGCGCGGTCGTAGATCTTCGTCTCGGTGATCCCGCGCGAGGTGCTCATCACCCGCACCCCCTCGGTGACCAGCTGGTAGGCGTCGCGGTCGCCGGTCACGACCATCACCTCGATCCCCTCTTCGCGCGCCTGCTTCGTCAGCGAGGCGATCACGTCGTCGGCCTCGTAGCCGTCGACCTTGACGTTGGTGTAGCCGAAGGCCTCGACCAGCGGCATCAGGTGCGGCCACTGCTCGCGCAGCAGGTCGGGGCGCGGTTTGCGCTGGGCCTTGTAGAGGTCGTAGGTCTTCTCGCGGCCGCTCCAGCCGGCGTCCCAAGCGACCACCACCCCCTGCGGATGGTGTTCGTCGATGATTTTCACCAGCATCGAGGC
>DASTGL010000101.1:0-4713 GCA_035719145.1 Solirubrobacterales bacterium | reverse complement strand
AGGGGCGGGAGACCCGGGCGAAGGCGGCGAAGGTGCGGTCGAGGGCGGCGAACACGTTCGCCTGCGTCTCGGCGACCGGCGCCACCGTCGCCGAGAGGTTCTCGAGCGCACGCCAGAAGCCGCCGAAGTTGCTGCTCGGTTCGACGATCTTGCGCAGGACCGGCTGGCCGCTGACGACGGCGCGGCGCAGCGCCCCGAAGGCTTCGTTCAGCTGCGGACCGCGGCCGGCCAGGGCATTGCCGAACCCGGCCAGGTTTTGGCGGATCGCCTTCCGGGTCGGTTCGTCGAACATGTCGAAGAACTGGTCGATGTCGACCGGTTCGGGATGGGCGGCGGTGACCGGGATCGTTTCGCCCGCCTTGAACCCCTTCTTCGAGTTGCCCGGGGTGACCTGGAGGAACTTCAGCCCGAGCGCCGACTTCGGCCGCACCGTGATCGTCGAGTCGACCGGCAGCGGTTCGGCGCTCTTGTCGAGGCTGAGCGAGAGTTCGGCCGCCGTCCTGCCGTCGCCGAGGTTGACCGGGACGACCTTCTTGACGATCCCGACGCGGACGCCGCCGATCCGCACCTCGTTGCCTTTGACCAGCGCGTCGGCGTTCGGCACCCGCGCCTTGAGGTTGTAGGTGGAGACGAAGGGGAGGCCGTTGTTGGCGTTGTAGGCGAGGAAGACGGCGATGATGACGACCAGCACGGTGACCGCCCCGACCAGGATCGGGTTGCTGGCGACGCCGCTGATGCCGCTGCGGTTCCTCATGGGCCCAGGAGGTAGTCGAGGAGCGGCTTGGTGCCGCTGCCGGTTTCAGAGGCTTCGGAGATTTCGGCTTCGCCTGCTTCTTCTGCTTCGGCTTCCGGCGAGGTGCTCTTGCTCTGGCCGATCGCGGTGGCGGGGGCGGGTCCGGCCAAGGTGCCGCCGTTCTGGGCGGCCATTTCTTCGTCAAGCAGTTCCAGCAGCGCGGCGTCGCTGAAGACCGATGACGTTTCAGCCGCGCCCGGACCGTGGAACCTGGCGACGCACCCGGAGCCGCCGCCCGGGCCGGCGAAGTATTCGACGCACTGGGTCGGCGCCAGGCGGGTGCGACCGAAGTGCCCGTACTGGTCGAAGCCGTTGAGCGAAGCGGTCGAGTTGTAGATCAGCTTCACCAGCCCGTCCCAGCCGCCGGTCTTTTTCAGATCCACCAGCAGCTTCGCCAGTTCGGTCGTCGGCACCACGCCGGACTTCGCCAAGACGCCGGCCTGCTTCACCACCGGGTCGGCTTTGGCGAAGTAGGGGCCCGATTCTTCGCCGGCTTTGCCGAGGCTCTTCAGCGAGACCGTCAGCGCTTCGGAGAACGGGGTCAGGGTCCGGGTCGCGTCGGTCAGCGACGGCGCCGCGGTGCCGAAGTCTTCGAACAGCGGCGTGCCGGCGTCGGAGAAGGTCTTCAGGCTGGTCATCGTCTGGCGGAATTCGCGCAGGAAGGTGGGGAACTTCTGCAGCGCTTCTTCCAGTTCCGGGCCCTTTTCCGAGCTCGCTTCGGCGGCGGCGCCGGCGTTGGTGAGGAAGCCGGCGACGTGGGCGCGCTCGCGCGAGAGCGGACCGAGGATTTCCTCCGAGTTGCTCGCCAGCTGCGCCAGCTGCTTGCGCTGGGCGGAGAGGACCCCGAAGAAGCGATCGACGTCGCGCAGGACCGGGTTCGCCCGCTTGACCAGGACTTCGATGTCTTCGCCGCGGCCGGCGAGGCCGCCGCCGAGTTCGTTGAGGATCAGCCGGAAGCGTTGCGCGTAGGGCAGCGTGTAGATGTCGTTGATCAGGTCGGGGTCGACGCTGGTGCCGTTGTTGCCGAGCGGCAGCAGGTACTCCCCGGCGCCCGGTTCGCCGTCGGGGATCTGCTTCAGCGGCGGCGGCGGTTCGCTGCCGGGAGCGCGCGGCAGGGTGGTCCGGCAGTCGACGAACTTCTCGCCGATCAGCGACTGCGGCCGGATCAGGCAGCTGGCGTCCTGGCGGAAGTCCTGGAAGCCGGGGTCGGTGATGTTCATCACGATCACCGCCTTGCCCGCCTTCTTCACTGCCTTGCCGTTCTTGTAGGCGACGGTTTCGCCCGGCATCGTCACCTTCACTTCTTCGATTTCGCCGACGTTGGCGCCGGCGACTCGGACCTGCTCGCCGGTGACCATGAAGCCGCCGTTGTCGAAGATCGCCCGCACCCGGTAGCCGCTGCCGGAATCGCCACCGCCGGCGATCAGCAGGACCACGACGACGACCGCCGCCACCACTGCCGCCGCGAGGATCAGGCGCCTGATCATGGTCCGGGGGGCACGTCGGCCGGGTTGCATTCAGACGAGTTGACGCTGGCCCCGCCCACCCACGGGTTGGAGCCGTCGGCGGCGGGCTGGGTGGCGCCGCCGGGGCAGCGGCGGTGGGTGTGGACGTTTTCGAAGGGATCGAACTGTTCCGATTTCTTGATCGGTTCCAGTTCGGAGCTTTCGCCGTTGTACTTGAAGAGGTTCTGGCCGGCGGTGACGGCGCGGACGTAGTGGCCGTTGCCGTCGTAGTAGCCGGCGACCTGGCCGAGCTTGCTGAGGGCGTTGAAGAGGTCGGGCGTGTAAGCGCGGATGAAGTTGAGGTTCGGCTGGAAGTCTTCGATCCCCTTTTCGGCGTGCGGGAAGGCGCTCGAGGCGAGCTGCTCGACCTGCGGCAGCGTCCCCAGCAGGTCGGCGGCGTCGTTGGCCTTGCCCGGCCGCGAGACGACCAGCCGCAGGTTGTGGGTGAAGGGGACGAGTTTCTGGAAGACCGGCCGCAGTTCGGCCAGGAAGGGCGCCAGTTCCTTGGTCGCCGGCTTCGCCGTTTCGACCAGCGGTTCGAGGTCGTCGAGAGCGGCGCGGAGGTTGACGAAGGTGGTGTTCGACTGGCGCAGGACCGGCGGCAGCTCGCGCAGGGTCGCGTCGAAGTTCCGGTTCTGGCTGGCGATCGCGCCGAAGGCGGTGGTGGCGTTGCCGACCGCGCTCGAGAGCTGTTCGCCGCGGCCGGCGACCGCGGTGGTCAGCCGCGCCGAGCTGACGACGAAGCGGGAGAGCAGCCGCTGGTCGGCGTTGAGTTCGCGGGCGAAGGCGCTGGTCCGGTTGAGCGCGGCGCCGAAGTATTTGTAGGCGTCGTTCGCCTTTTCGCCCTGGCCTGAATAGATCGCCGCGTTGCCCTTGATGAAGTTGGCGAGCCCCTGCCGCACCCGCGGCGGGAAGGTGTTGAAGAACTGGTCGATGTCGACCGGCGTCGTCGTCGAGGAGAGCCCGAGTTCGGCCCCGTCTTCGAGCGCCGGGCTGCTGTTCGGCCCGGGGCTGATCGAGACGTAGTGGTTGGCGACGCCGGAGAGCGAGGTGGCGCGGATCGTCGCCGTCGTCCCCTCGTGCAGTTCCTGGTCGACTTCGACCTTGACTTCGGCGAGGTTGTCGTCGGTGAGGCCGATGCTTTCCACCGAGCCGACCGGCGAGCCGCCGATCAGCACCTGGTTGTCGGGCACCAACTGGCCGGCGTTCTGGAAGACCAGGGTGTACTTGTGACCGCTGCCGCCGCTGAAGAAGACGACCGCGAGGACGATCACCACGATCGCCAGGGCGGCGATCGTCGCGATCCGCGCTGGGGTGGTCCCCCGGCTCGCCGCCGGTTTCCTCTCCTCGCCTACGGGTTTGGCAGCCACTGATAGTCGCTTGCTTTCAAGTTCTCCGGCCCCTCCGACCCGGTAGAACGGCTGCAAGATCGTACTTGAGGGGGTCCCTGCCAAGCCCCGACTGAGCAGGGACTTAACTGGAAATCAACGCGTTTCTACGGGCCTGCTAGACGCTGATTTTGGGGATTGCCCGCGCCAGCGGCTTCGGCAGCCACCAGACGCGGTCGCCGAGCAGCAGCATCAGCGCCGGCAGGAGGACGATCCGGACCACCGTCGCGTCGAGGATGACGGCGACGGTGAGGCCGATGCCGAGCTGGCTGACGGTGGCGATCGGCGCGCCCGCGAAGGCGATGAAGACGGCCATCATGATCGCCGCGGCGCCGGTGATCACCCCGGCGGTGCGCTCGAGGCCGAACTCGACCGCGGCGGGATTGGAGCCATGGGTGTCGTAGTGCTCGCGCATGCGGCTGAGCAGGAAGACCGCGTAGTCGATCGAGAGCCCGAAGACGAGGCCGAAGATCAGCGTCGCCCCCACCGCGTCGACGTATTTGTGGCCGCCGAGCGGCCAGTCGGCGGGGATGTGGGAGAGGACGGTGAGGACGCCGAAGGCGACCGCCACCGTCAGCAGGTTGAGACCGACGGCGATCGCCGCCAGCGGAAGCGATCGCAGGATGATCATCAGGACGAGGAAGGTCGCGATCGTGATCGCGAGGACGATCCAGGGGATCCGCTGCCGGGTCACGTGGCTGTAGTCGTTGAGCTGGGCGGCGCCGCCGGCGACCCCCGTGGTCAGGTCGGCTTCTTCGGACAGCGTGGCGGCGTCGCCGTTCAGCTTCTTGTTCAGCCGGATCGAACCCGGCGTGTTGAAGCCGTAGTCGGAGACGACCAGCATCGTCGTCGCCTGGCCGCCGTTCCGCAGGTCGATCGTTTCGCCGATCTTTTCCCGCGTTTCCGGCGGCGTCCCGTCGAGCGCGGAGAGGACGAAGTAGCCGGAGTTGAAGAGGCCGGGGGTGGTGTCGGCGACCCGCGTCGCCTGCTTGTTGATCCGCTTCTTGCCCTCCAGCACCTGCACGCT
>DASTGL010000100.1:0-2928 GCA_035719145.1 Solirubrobacterales bacterium | reverse complement strand
GTCGTGCGCGAAGGCGCGGGCGCCCTGACCGGGCGGCTCCTGGGGACGGCGACGGCCATCAGCCGGTCTCCCCCGCTGGTTGCTCCTCGGCGACCTTCAGCGCCACCCGCAGGTGGGCCGAGCGCGAGCGCGGGTTGCTCTCCGCCTCCTCCGGCCCGGGCGAGACCGCCCGCCGGGTCAAGAGCTCGGCCTCCGGCTCGTGGCCGCAGACGCAGACGGGAAGCTCGGGCGGACAGACGCAGCCGCGCGCCTTGGCGGCGAGGAACTGCTTCACCGGTCGGTCCTCGAGCGAGTGGAAGGAGATCGCGGCGAAGCGGCCGCCGACCTTCAGCTGCTCCCAGGCGAGCGGCAGCGCCTCGGTCAGCGCCTCGAGCTCGCCGTTGACGGCGATCCGGATCGCCTGGAAGCTGCGCTTGGCCGGGTGGCCGGCGCCGAAGCGGGCCGAGGCCGGCATCCCGGCTTTGATCGCGTCGACCAGTTCGGAGGTGGTCGCGAGCGGGCGCCGGCGGACGATCTCGCGGGCGATCCCGCCGGCGAAGCGCTCCTCGCCGAAGCGCTTCAGGACCTGGGCGATCCGCGCCTCCGGCCAGTCGTTGACGAGGTCGGCGGCGGTGAACTCCTGCCGCGTGTCCATCCGCATGTCGAGCGGCGCGTCGTAGGAATAGGAGAAGCCCCGCTCCCACGCGTCGACCTGCATCGAGGACATCCCCAGATCTACATAAACCATGTCTGGGCGCACTCCTTCGCCCCGCAAGGCGCGAAGTCCTGCTGCGAAGTCGCTGTTGATGAAGAGCGTCCGGCAGGGGGCCTCGGCGGCGAAGCGGTTGAAGCGCTCCTGCGCGGCGGGGTCGCGGTCGATCCCGATCAGCGTCCCCTCCGGCCCGATCAGCTCGGCAACCTGGCGCGCATGGCCGCCGCCGCCGAAGGTGCAGTCGACGGCGGTCTGCCCCGGCTCCGGCGCCAGCAGCGAGACCAGCTCCGGCGCGAGAACTGGCTCGTGCTCACTCATGACCACCTCCAGCGGGCGCAGCCGCGCCTCGCGCAGGCTGACGGGATGACTCCCCTGGTTATAGGGGGGCTTCCGTTCCGCGGGCAGCGGGACCGGCGGGTAGGCGTGGAGATTGGCGGCGGCATTCAGTCTCATGGTTACGCGGCGGAGCCGGCGGCGGCCAGGCCCTCGGCGATTTCGGGGGCGGCGGCGTCGAGTTCTTCCTCCTGCTTCGCCCAGGCGTCGGCGTTCCAGATCTCCAGGTACTCCCCTGCCCCGATGACGACGCAGTTGCCGTCGAGGCCGGCGTGGTCGATCAGCGGCTTGGGGATGCGGATGCGCCCGGCGGAGTCGAGCTTCTCGTCGAAGGAGCCGCCGTGGAAGCGGCGGCGCAGGGCGCGGGCGTCGCGCCCGAAGGGGCTGTGCGGCGAGAGGAAGCGGTCGGACAGCTGCTCGAACTCACCGGTCGTGTGCACCCAGACGCAGGGGTCGAAGCCCTTGGAGAGAACGATGCCGTCAGCGAGGGAGGCCCGGAAGCGAGAGGGAACCGTGAGCCGGTCCTTGGAATCGAGGCTGTGCTCGTAAAGACCCCGGAAGGCCACCTCGCGAGTCCTTTCTGCAACGGGGGGCGGAAGTCAGAAACGAAATGGACCGGAGTGATGAGGTGGGAGGAGCCTCACCACCCCGGTCCTGGGCTTCAACTCGATCGCCACAATAACCCACTCTCCCCCACTTTGCAACACGACCCCCCTCTGCAACCCCGTTTGCATCCGTTGGGGCGCGCTAGGTTGCGGCTCGTGCCTACGACGGGAGACGCACAAGCGGCGGCGGCAACTGCGCCCGACGACGCCAACGACCTCCGCGGCTTCCACTTCAAGCGGCTCCTGCGCAAGCCCCTGACCTGGATCCTGATCGGGCTGTTCGCGCTGATCGCCGCCGGCCTCGCCGCGGCCCTCGTCGGCCCGGCCCTCGGCGGCGCCGCTTTCGTCGTCGCCCTCCTGGTCGGCCTGCTGATCGTCTTCGCGATCGCCGACTCGAAGGCCGCCGACGCCTTCTTCGAGACCTACGCCCAGCAGCGCGGCCTGGCGCTGGGCGGCAAGGGACCGCTGCCGCCGGCGACGCCGCTGCTGCAGAAGGGCGACGACCGCTACGCCAACCGCACCCTCAGCGGCCGGATCGCCGACGGCATCGACGGCACCCTCGCCCTCTACACCTACGAGGAGGAGACGACCGACAGCGACGGCGACCGGCAGACCAACTACTACCGCTACACCCTCGGCCTGGTCGAAGTGCCCGACTGCGTCGCCCACTGCCCCGAGCTCTACTGCCAGCGCAAGTTCGGTCTCCGCTCGCTGGAGAAGTTCGAGGACGTCTTCCGCGGCAACAAAGAGCGGGTGAAGCTGGAGAGCGAGGAGCTCGACAAGAAGTACGAGATCTTCGCCGGCAAGGGCCAGGACGCGGTCTGGCTGCGCCGCCTCTTCGCCCCCACCTTCATCGTCTGGCTGAACGAAGCGGCGCCGGACAAGTTCGCCTTCGAGCTGGTCGACGGCACCCTCTGCTGCTACGTCAACGGCCACAAGGAGAACGCCGCCGAGCTCGACGGCATCGCCGCCGCCACCGCCGCGGTGGCAAAACGGCTGCGCGACGAGGCGGGCGAAACCAGCTCCTCCCCGGCGGAAGCCGACGCGACCGGCCCTTCAGAAGCCGGCTAGCAGCGTCCCCGCGTTGGCGATCAGGCCGGCGGCGATCATCAGCAGGACCGAGGGGACGAGGACGAGGGCAACGACGAGCTGGATCTTCGGGGCGGCGCGGGCGGCGCGCTCCTCGACCGTGCGGCGGCTGTCGCGGCGCAGCGCGGTCGCCTGACGGCGCAGCTGCTCGGCCAGCGGCGAGCCGAACTTGCGCGAGCGCTCGATCGCGGCAACCAGGGTCGCCAGCTC
>DASTGL010000099.1:0-2669 GCA_035719145.1 Solirubrobacterales bacterium | reverse complement strand
GGATACGCCACGAATTGGAACACTAACAGACCGCTAGAAAGGAAAGGCCGCTAGCGGGCGCGGCAGCTGCGGGCGATCCCGGTGCTGATGCGGCGGCCGTCGGCGAGGGTGAAGGTCGCCCTGGCGAAGGAGAAGAAACCGGCGGTGAGGATCTTCGGGATCGGGCAGGAGGCGCTGATGTAGCTGCGCCGGTGTCCGCGGTAGGTGAAGCGCCGGAAGAGATCCATTTCGAAGTGGGCGAACCGCGGCCATGGCCCGAGGTTGGGCGGTAGATGGGCGAGGAGGACAGTCCCGAACTTCCCCGGCCTCAGCTCGACCAGGAACGGCAGCGCGACGACGGTCGGCGGCCGCACCGAGAGCCCGTGGATGATCACCGCACGATGCCCGCGCACGTTGCCGTTGAAAGCGAGCAGACGGGCCTGGACGATGAAGGGGTCCTGGTTGGGGATCTTCACCTGGGCGACCATCCGGCCCTTCCCGATCAGCGCCTGGCGGCACAGTTCGAGCGCTTTCTCGGTGGTGGTGTTGCGCAGCCGCCGCGGCGTGCAGGTCGGCAGGCCGCGGGTGTCGATCGCGCCCTGCCCCGGGATGCCCAGTTCCACCCTCGTCACCCGCGGGAGGACGCTGTGGTCGGCCGTCTGCAGCCCCGCCTCGAGGTGGACCGAGACCGGCGCCTTGCGGTCCCGCGGCAGGGTCAGCGGCGCGTAGCTGCCGTCGAGGCTGACGATCAGGTTCCCGCGCTGCGCCCGCTCGCCCTGGGCGACCCCCGCGTAGGCCAGGATCGCCAGCAGCACGAGGAGGGCCCCGCGCCTCATCCGTACCTGGAGAACTTGAAGCTGCAGTAGTCGAAGCCGAAGGCGAGGACGACGTTGTTGGCGAGGTTGCCGTTGTGGATGAAGCGCGCGGTCAGCCGCTGCGCCTTGATCGCGTGTTCCTGGCGCAGCTGGGCGGTGATCTGCTGCAGGTAGGACTCCTGCCGGTTGAGGTAGGTGAACCACTTGCCGAGCTTGGCGGCGTCTTCAGGCGGCCGCGGCACGGCGGAGATCTGCTTGACGGTGCCGCCGAAGATCGAGGTCGCCTTGGCGAACTTCGCGGCGGCGGGCTTCAGCCGTTCGGTCTTGACGTCCGCGCGCGCCCCCTTCATCGCCCGTTGGGTCGCCAGCGCGTCGGGCTTGCAGATCGCCTCCAGCTGGTCGACGTATTCGGTCCGGGTCGGCGCTTCCGCCGCAGCCGCCGACACGGCGGCGAACAAGGCCACGGCCAGGGAAAGCGCGATTGCGATCGGTCTAGACACTGCTCGGCCTCGTCTCAGGAATCAACAGGTTACGGCGCGGAAGGATGCGGTCGAGCACCGGCGGCACCCGCCAGACGCGGTCGCCGAGCAGCAGCATCAGCGCCGGCAGGAGGACGATCCGCACCACCGTCGCGTCGAGCAGGATCGCCACCGTCAGCCCCACCCCCATCTGGCTCACGGTGGCGATCGGGGCGGCGGCGAAGGAGACGAAGACGGCGGCCATGATCGCCGCGGCGCCAGTGACGACGCCGGCGGTGCGGTCGAGCCCGTAGAAGATCGCCGCCCGGTTGTCGCCGTCGCGCTCGTAGCGCTCGCGCATCCGGGCGATCAGGAAGACCGCGTAGTCGATCGAGAGGCCGAAGGTGACCCCGAAGATCGCCCCCGCCCCGACCGTGTCGATGTAGGGGTGTCCGCCGAGCGGGTAGCCCGCCGGGATCTTGCAGACCAGGCTCATCACCCCGATCGCCGCCGCCACCGAGGCGAGGTTGAGGCAGACGGTCAGCAGCGCCAGCAGCGGCGCCCGCAGGATCACCACCAGGGCGAGCAGGGTGAAGAGGACGAAGGCGCCGATCACCAGCGGCAGCCGCGCTTCGGTTGCTTCGCCGTAGGTGTTGAGGGTGGCGGCGCCGCCGGTGACGCCGGTCCGCAAGCCGCTCGTGGAGGCGAGGGCGCGGGCGTCGTCCTCGAGCCGCGCCCCGGTGCGCCGCGACCCCTCGGTGTTGAAGGCGTGGGTGGAGATGACGAGCATCCGCGCCGCCTGCCCGCCGCCGCCGATGCTGATCGCCTCCCCCGCCTGTTCGCGCTGGGCCGCGGGGGCGCCGTCGAGGGCGGAGAGGACGAAGTAGCCGGAGTCGAAGAGGCCGGGCGAGGAGCGCCGCAGCTGTTCGGCTCCGACCGCGAGCGGGGTCGCCACCGCGGTGACCCGGGCGCCGGCGCTGCTCAGCTTCGTCTGCAACGGATAGGCGCGGCGGGAGCCTTCGGAGAGGCCGCTCTGCAGCGCCCCCGCCCCGCCCCGCAGTTCGACCAGGCCGCCGGCCAGGCGTTCGGCGCCGCCGCCGAGGCGGTCGAGGCCGGCGCTGAGCTGGTCGGTGGCGTCGGCCAGCTTGCCGACGCCCGCTTCCAGCCGCTTGCCCCCGGGGACGAGCCGGTTGAGGCCGCCATTGACGGCGCCGGCGACGTCGCGCAGCCGCCGCACTTCGTCGCGGTTGGCGGCGATCGTGCGGGCGAGGACGCGGGCCTGGTTGGCGAGCGGCTGCAGGGCGGGATCGGCGGCGGCTTCGCGTTCGAGCCGATGTGCGAGCTTGCGCGCCCGCGCCAGCTCGCCGCCGCGCAGCCGCGGCACCAGCGAGCGCAGCCCGAGGGTGAGGGTGAGGCT
>DASTGL010000098.1:0-3164 GCA_035719145.1 Solirubrobacterales bacterium | reverse complement strand
CGTCAACGCGAGCGCGCAGAAGACAAAGGAAGAGCGCGGCGCCGACGACAAAGAGAAGACCGGTGTGTATCTCGGCCGCACGATCACCAACCCGGTCAACGGCGAGGAGATCCCGATGTACGTCGCCGACTACGTGCTGATGGAGTACGGGACCGGGGCGATCATGGCGGTGCCCGGTCACGACAGCCGCGACTACGAATTCGCCCAGAAGTTCGGCCTGCCGGTGAAGCGGGTGATCGCCGGCGAGGACCCGGAGACCGCCCGCGACGACCGGGGCCTGCCCTACGCCGGCGACGGCGAGATGACCGGCTCCGGCCGCTTCGACGGTAAGCACAACCGAGAGGCCTACGACGAGATCGTCGCCTGGCTCGAGTCCGAGGGGCGCGGCAAGCCGGCGGTCAACTACCGGCTGCGCGACTGGCTGGTCTCGCGCCAGCGCTACTGGGGCGCGCCGATCCCGGTCGTCTACTGCGACGAGTGCGGGATCGTCCCGGTGCCCGCCGAGCAGCTGCCGGTCGAGCTGCCGGAGATCAAGGACTACGCGCCGCAGGGCAAGAGCCCGCTGGCGGCCGCTGAGGAGTGGGTGGCGACCGAGTGCCCGCGCTGCGGTGCCGCCGCCCGCCGCGAGACCGACACGATGGACACCTTCGTCGACTCCTCCTGGTACTTCCTCCGCTACCTCGACGCTGAGAACAAGGACGCTGCATGGGAGCGTTCTGCCGTCGACCACTGGATGCCGGTCGATCAGTACATCGGGGGCGTCGAGCACGCGATCCTGCACCTGATGTACGCGCGCTTCTTCACCAAGGCGCTGGCCGACCTCGGCCACGTCGGCGTTCAGGAGCCGTTCGCCAACCTCTTCACCCAGGGGATGATCACCCGCGACGGGGCGAAGATGTCGAAGTCGAAGGGCAACACGGTCAGCCCCGGGGACTACGTCGAGCGCTACGGCGCCGACACCGCCCGCACCTACGTCTGCTTCATGGGCCCGCCCGAGCGCGGAGGCGACTGGACCGACGAGGGGGTCGAGGGCGTCAATCGCTTCCTCTCGCGCCTTTGGCGGCTCTGCGAGGAGGTCGCGACCCGGACCGATGCGGGCGCGCCCGATCCCGGCGCCGGGGGCGAGGCGCGCGAGCTGCTCGCCAAGGCCCACTGGGCGATCGACAAGGCGACCAGGGACTTCAATCGCGGCTTCCAGTTCAACACCGTGATCTCGGCGGTGATGGAGCTGGTCAACGACGCTTACCGCCTCAAGGACGGCCTCTACGGCTCGCCGGAGGGCGATGCGGCGGTCCGCTTCGCCACCGCCACCGCGGGCTCGCTGATCTTCCCCTTCGCCCCGCACCTCGGCAGCGAGATCTACGAGCGCCTGACGGGAGACCGGGTCTGGGAGCAGCCCTGGCCGCAGGCCGACCCGGCGCTGCTCGTCAGCGACACGGTGACCCTGATCGTCCAGGTCAACGGCAAGCTGCGCGATCGGATCGAAGCGCCGGCGGAGGCACCGCAGGAGGAGCTGCTGCGCCTGGCGCGGGAGAGCGAGAAGGTCGCCCGCCATATCGACGGCCAACAAATAGTCAAGGAAATTGTAGTTCCAGGCAAGCTGGTCAACCTGGTGGTCCGGTAGCGCCCTCCGCGGGGGTGCCACGGTCTGCTAGAAAGCCGCCGAATGCTCGTCCGACGACTCGATGAAGCCGCGGTGGAGGAATGGCATCGCCTCCGCGCCCACGTTCTGATGGACGCGGGCGAACTCGGCGCCCGCAACCTCTCGGTCACCTGGGTGACGGTGCCGGGCGGGGCGAAGCAGACGCTGCACTCCTCGGGCGAGGCCGAGCAGGCCTACGTCGTCGTTCGCGGCCGCGGCACGATGTCGGTTGCCGGCGATACCCAGGAGGTCGGCGAGGGGGACCTGATCATGGTTCCGCCCGCGACCGAGCACTCGATCGGCAACGAGGGCGCCGAAGAGCTGGCCTGCGTCTCGATCCAGTCCCCGCCGGTCGCGGCGGCCGAGCTCTACAGCGACCAGCTCGCCGAGGTAGCCGGATATGACGATGACGATGACTATTAGTCGTCGTTAGTCACACCTCCGCGCGCAACCCGACTCCGAAGATTTGCTTTCTGCGCGCCACGCGTGCGCCGTGGCCGTTGATGATCGCGGCCGATGCCGGAGCTGAGCCGCAACCAGGTCGTCGTCTACGCCGCGATCGCGGTGGCGCTGCTTCTGGTCGGCGCGCGGGCGATCCGGGGCGAGGGCGGCACCGATGCCTCCTTTGCCGCGGCTGACGGCGGCGGTTCCTCGAGCGGGAGCTTTTCGATCAGCGGCCAGGCCGGCGACCTCGTCGTCGACGTGACCGGCGCGGTGCGGCGCCCCGGCGTCTACCGGATGCCGACCGGCAGCCGCGTCGACGACGCGGTCACCCGCGCCGGCGGTCCGACCGGGAAGGCCGAGCTGGAAGCGGTCAACCTGGCGGCACGGTTGGCCGACGGGCAGCAGGTGGTGGTGCCGGAGGAGATCGCCGCCGGTGCCGCGGCCGCCTCGGCTCCGGGCGCCGAAGACGGCCCGATCAGCCTCGGCACCGCCACCGTCGAGCAGCTGGAAGAAATCGACGGGATCGGGCCGGTGACGGCGGGCGACATCGTCGACTTCCGCGACGAACACGGCGGCCTCACCTCGGTCGACCAGCTCGACCAGGTGCCGGGAATCGGGCCGGCGACGATGGCGGCGCTGCGCGACCGGCTGCAGCCGTAGGCGATCGAGCGTGCGCTCGCCGCGTCCGTCCCTTTGGGTCCTGGCCGGGATCGCGCTGGTCACCGCGCTGGCGCTGGCGAACAGCGCCGAGATCCGCGATCGAGCTTCGGCGGGACTGGGGAGGGGGATGCCGCGGCGGGAGGCCGAGCTGGCGCGGGGCTTCGTCCTCGGCGAGGACGAAGCGATCGACGAGGGGACCAAAGAAGACTTCCGCCGCGCCGGCCTCAGCCACCTGCTGGCGGTCTCCGGCGAGAACGTGACCCTGCTCGCGCTCCTGGCGATGCCGGTGCTCGGCCTCTTCGGGATTCCGCTGCGCGAGCGGCTCCTCTGGGTGCTGGGCTTGATCGCCGTCTACGTTCCGGTCGCGGGCGCCGGGCCGTCGATACAGAGGGCCGGCGTGATGGGCGCGATCGGCGTC
>DASTGL010000097.1:0-2906 GCA_035719145.1 Solirubrobacterales bacterium | reverse complement strand
CGGGAGGCCACGCCAGGCACCTTCAGCTCGCCTGGCCGGGCGAAGGCGAGGCGGCGGTGGCGGTCGAGGGGATCGGCGGCCTCGGCGCCAGCGGCGGGGGAGAGCCCGCGCCGATCGCGAGCCTCGCCAAGGTGATGACCGCCTACCTGGTGCTGGAGGACCACCCGCTGGGGCCCGGCGATGAAGGCTTCGGCATCGAAATCGACTCCGCCGACGTCGAAGAAACGCAGCAACGAATCGCCTCCGGGCAGTCGGTGGTCGCGGTGGAAGCCGGCGAGGTGCTGAGCGAGCGGCAGGCCCTCGAGGCGCTGCTGCTGCCCTCGGCCAACAACGTCGCCGCCCTGCTTGCCATCCACGAGGCCGGCAGCGTCGAAGCCTTCGTCGCCGAGATGAATGAAGCCGCTGCCGAGCTGGGGATGCGGAGGACCCGCTATACGGACCCCAGCGGTTTCGACGACGCCACCGTCTCGACCGCCGCCGACCAGCTGAAGATCGGGCGCGCGGCGATGGCCGACCCCACCTTCGCCGATATCGTCGCCATGCCCTCGACCTGGCTGCCCGTCGCGGGCGAAGTGTCCAACTACAACCAGCTCGTCGGCCGCGAAGGCTTCGTCGGCATCAAGACCGGCTCCGACGAAGCGGCCGGCGGCTGCCTTCTCTTCGCCAAGGAGATAGAGATCGGCGGCCGCTCTCTGACCGTGCTCGGCGCCGTGCTCGGCCAGCGCCAGAGTGACCTCGTCCAGGCGGCGCTCGCCAGCGCCAGAGATCTCGCCGCCTCGGTCGAAGACGCGCTTCGCTCGCACGAACCATGATCAAGGCTCCGGGAGCCATGAAAGGAGACCACGTGACCCACGTTTCGAACAACCCGCGACTCGGTGCCCCGCATCATTCCGCCTACCTGGTCGACAGCATCGAGGCGACTGTGCCGCGCCTGGTCGAGCAACTTGGCGCCGGACCGTTTTTCCTCGTCGAGAACGTGCCGCTCGAAAACGTCGCTTCCCGCGGAGAGGCGGCGGAGCTGGCGCATAACTCCGCGTTCGGCTCCTGCGGCGGCGCCCCGATCGAGCTGCTGGAGGTGGCCAGTGCCGCTCCGGAGCGGGTCGCGGCCCGCTGGTCGGGGCCGCGGCCGCGGATCCATCACGTCGCCTACGTCCTGCCGCGGGCAGAGGCCATCGATCTGCGCCGCTCCCTCGACGAGCGAGGCGTTCCCGAGTACCTGAGCTCCCAGCTCGGTCCGCTCGACATGACCTTCCACGACGCTTCCGGCACCCTCGGCCACGACGTCGAGATCCACGTCGACAACCCCGGCCTCCGGGATTTCTTCGAGCTCGTTCGGAGCGCCGCGGAGGATTGGGACGGCTCAGCGCCGCTGCGCCCGGCGCCGTAGCCGCGGGCACGACGGTGCCGGGGAGAACCCTGATCGCCCACTGGCTGCGACGGTCGTTCCAGCAGCGAGAGGACGATTCGCGGCGAGAACTGTCCCATCGCCAGCTGGATCACGATCAGGCTGAGGCCCGCTTCACGGAATCTGAAGTCGCCACACCTCCGGCTGCCTAAGCGCAGGAAAGACCGGTTCTCTGTTTTACGCCCTCGCGGCGCCGAGGAGGGGATCGACCTCGTTCAGCATTTCGACCATCCCCTGCTCGAAGCCCATCTCGATCGTCTGTTCCATCGACTCGCGGTCGGTGAAGTGGGTTTGGATCGACATGGTTGCTTTGCCGTCGGCCTCGGCGATCGTCACCGTCATCCCGGTCGGGCCTCCGTCCGCCGGCTTGCCGTTCTCGTCTACCTCGTCGTCGGCGAGGTGGAGCCGGTGGGGCCGGTCAACCTCCTCGATCCGCCAGCGGCCGTGGTGTTTCTCGCCGTCGGGGCCGGTCATGAAGTAGGTGGTGCGGGCGCCGACCGTCAGCTCGTGCTCGACGAAGGTCGACGGATGCGACGGCGGCCCCCACCAGCGCTCGAGCTGGCGCGGATCCGCCCACAGCTCCCAGAGGCGCTCGGCGTCGGCCTCGAACTCGGCGGTGATCGTCAGGGTCAGGGCGTCGGTGCTCTTGTCCACGTCGGTGACGGGCATCAGTCATCTCCTTTGTTTGATTCGAGGATCTGCTCCATCCGCTCGATCCGGCCGCGCCAGTCCGCCTCGATGCGATCGAGGGCGGTGCGGGCGCGCGCGAGGGCGTCGGGCCGGGTCCGCACGATCGACTCGCGACCGACCCGGTGCTTGCTCACCAGTTCGGCCCGCACCAGCACGGCGACGTGCTTCTGCATCGCCGTGACGCTGATCGGGTGTTCGCGGGCCAGCGCCGAGACCGAGAGCCGGCCCTCGTGGGCGCGGCGGAGGATGTCGCGGCGGATCGGATCGGCCAGCGCCCGGAACAACAGGTCGGCGGCCTTCTCCTCGTCGCGGATCGGTTTCTTATCTACAACCATCTGGTTGTAAGTTAGCACGACGGGTACGGTGCGGAAGCCCGCCCCTCGTAACTACCTCGGAGGACGCCGATGCCCGACACCACCTGCCACATGTCGATCTCGCTGGACGGCTTCGTCGCCGGTCCGGACCAGAGCCGGGACAACCCGCTGGGAAAGCGGGGCATGGAGCTGCATCGCTGGCATCTCGGCGACGAGCGCGCCAATGACGCCGACGCGACGGCGGAGGGCTGGTTGATGCGGCCCCGCGGCGCCTACGTGATGGGCCGCAACATGTTCGGGCCGATCCGTGGCGAGTGGGACGGGGATTGGCAGGGATGGTGGGGCCCCGAGCCGCCCTACCACGCCCCGGTCTTCGTGCTCACCCACCACGCCCGCGAGCCGATCGAGATGGAGGGCGGCACGAGCTTTCACTTCGTCACCGAGGGCTTCGATGACGCATACGCGCAGGCGCGCGAGGCGGCCGGCGAGGATGGCAT
>DASTGL010000096.1:0-7451 GCA_035719145.1 Solirubrobacterales bacterium | reverse complement strand
GGCAGCTACGAGCTGGTCGCTGGCGAGCGGCGCTGGCGGGCGGCCCAGCAGGCCGGCGTCGACAAGGTGCCGGCGGTGGTGCGGGATCAGGCCGAGGCCGACCGCCTCCAGGCGGCGCTGATCGAGAACATGGTCCGTGAGGATTTGAACCCGGTCGAGGAGGCGAAGGCCTGCGCGGCCCTCGTGGAGGAGCTGGGGCTGACCAAAGAGGAGCTGGCGAAACGTGTTGGCCGCAGCCGCCCCGCCGTCTCCAACCTGATCCGCCTGCTCGAGCTTCCCGACGAGGCCCTCGACCTGCTCGAGTCCGGCGACCTCAGCGAGGGCCACGGCAAGGCCCTGCTCGGCGTCCCCGGCAACGACGTCCGCCGCCGTCTCGCCCGCGACGCCGCCCGCGGCGGCTGGTCGGTCCGCGAAACCGAGGAGAGGGTTCGGCTGGCTGGCCAGCCAAAGGCAAGACCGCGACGTGCTGCGGTCGATCCCGACGCGGTGGCGGCGCTGCGCGACGTCGCCGACGCGCTCGAGGAGGCGATCGGGCACGAAGTCAGCGCCCGCGCCAAAGGCGAGGGGATCGCGGTCGAGCTCCGCTTCGACGACGTCCGCGAGGCGCACGCGCTGGCTCGGCGCCTGCGCAAACGCGCCACCTAGGCACCTTTCGGTATGTCCGATAATGCATCCATATGGACGGCTTCCCGTCCATAGCGCCCCGATCCTCGAACCCTTTGCCGCGCCGCTATCATCGCCGTCTCCGGGCGATTAGCTCAGTTGGTTAGAGCGCGTCTCTGATAAGGACGAGGTCCCTGGTTCGAATCCAGGATCGCCCACTCGACTCGACCACGATTTGGCGCCCTCGCGGGACGGGTAGAAGCCCGACCTATACTTCGCCGTCAACCAGCGTCGGGAGCTTCTTTTGCAGCAGATGCAGATCTATGGCGTCTCATTTGACATGGTCGGCAAGCAGCCGATCGTGCTGCTGAAGACCGTTGACGGGAATCGGTTTCTGCCGATCTGGATCGGACACCCCGAGGCGGCGGCGATCCTGATGAAGCTGCAGGGCGCTTCGACGCCGCGGCCGATGACCCATGATCTGCTCTCCGACGTGCTCGAGAACCTCGACGCGAAGTGCGAGCGGGTGGCGGTGACCGAACTGCGCGACAACACCTTCTACGCCTCGATCACGGTCTCGGTCAACGGCTCCGAAGTCGAGATCGACTCGCGTCCCTCCGACGCCCTCGCCCTCGCGGTCCGCGTGGCGGCACCGATCTTCGCCGCCGAGGAGGTCATCGAGGAGTCGGCGATCGAGTTCGAGCACGAGGTCGAGGACACCGAGGAAGTCGTCGACAAATTCAAAGAGTTCCTCGACGAAGTAACCCCGGAGGATTTTGCGCAGGGGGACTCCTAGGCGGTAGCGGGGTGCAGCGCCAGATCGAGGATCCGCTCGACCAGCTGCTCAAAGCTCAACCCGGCAGCCTCGGCGGCCTGGGGGAGGAGGCTGGTGTCGGTGAGGCCGGGGATCGCGTTCGCCTCGAGCAGCCAGGGGCCCTCGTCGTCGAGGATCAGGTCGATGCGGGCGAAGCCGGAGCAGCCGAGGGCGCGGTATGTGTCGAGCGCGGCCTCGGTCACGGCCTGCTCCTCGGCGGCGCTCAGCTCGGCCGGGCAGACGAAGCGGGTGCGGCCGATCTCGTAGCGCGCCTCGAAGTCGTAGCGGTCGCCCTGGAGGAGGATCGCCTCGACGGTCGGCAGCGGCTTGTCGCCGAGGATGCTGACCGCGAGCTCGCGCCCGTCGACGAAGCGCTCGAGCAGGACCCGGTCGTCGTAGCTGAAGGCGGAGACCAGCGCCTGCGGGACCTCGCCCGGCGAGCGGGCGAACTTGACTCCGAGGGAGGAGCCACCGCGGCTCGGCTTGACGACGAGCGGGAAGCCAAGCGTCTGCTCCAGCCGTCCGAGCGCGTCGGCGGCGCCGAACTCGCGGAAGGCGGTCTGGCTGAAGGCGAACCAGTCGGGGGTGGGGAGGCCGGCGTCGTCGATCGCGTCCTTGCCCTGGACCTTGTCCATGCAGCGCGCGCAGGCCGCCGCGCTCGGCCCGGTGAACGGGATGCCGAGGATCTCCAGCAGCTCCTGCACGGTGCCGTCCTCGCCGCCGACGCCGTGCATGGCGACGAAGGCGACATCGGGACGCTCGGCGACCAGGCGCTTGACGAGGTCGGAGCCGACGTCGATCGGCAGCACCTCGTGCCCGAGCCGCTCGAGCGCGTCCTCGACCCGCGCCCCCGAGCGCAGCGAGACGCCGCGCTCCAGCGACCGGCCGCCTTTCAGGACTGCGACCTTCATGCTCCCTCCGCCTTGCGGAACGGGACCACGTTCGGCTGCGGCTCCTCGGCCGGCTCGGGCACCCGGTGCTCGCCGGTCAGCGTCCCGTAGAGCTCGACCTGCTCGGCGATCACCTTGCCGATCCGTCGCACCCCCTCGCGGATCTCGTCCGCGGTGACGCCGGAGAAGTTGAGCCGCATCGAGTGGCGGCCGCGGCCGTCGACGTAGGCGGCCTGGCCGGGGACGAAGGCGACGTCGGCGCGCAGCGCCTTCGCCAGCAGGTCGCTGGTGTCGATGTAGTCGGGCAGCGTCGCCCAGATGAAGAGCCCGCCTTCGGGCTCGGTCCAGGTCGCCTCGGCCGGGAAGTGGTTGCGCAGCGCCTCGATCATGATGTCGCGCCGCTCGCGGTAGATCTCGACCAGGTCATCGATGTAGCGCTGCCAGCGCCGTTCGGCGAAGTACTCGCGGACGAAGTACTGGGTCAGGGTCGAGGTGCAGAGGTCGGTCGCCTGCTTGCCGAGGACGATCTTCTCCAGCACCGGCGGCGGCGCCACCGTCCAGCCGAGGCGGATGCCGGGGGAGAGGATCTTCGAGAAGGTGCCGAGGTAGATGACGAAGTCGCCGCCGTCGAGCTGGTAGAGCGGCGGCATCGGCTCGCCGCCGTAGCGCAGCAGCCCGTAGGGGTTGTCCTCGACGACGAGGATCTCGTTCGCCCGCGCCAGCTCGACCAGGCGCTGCCGGCGCTCGAAGGACATCGTCACCCCGGCGGGGTTCTGGAAGCTCGGCACCGAGTAGATGAACTTCGGCCGGCGGCCTTCGGCGCGCAGCTCGCCGAGCAGCTGCTCCAGGAGGTCGATGTCCATCCCGTCCTCGTCGCACTCGACCTGGACCACGTCGGCCTGGTAGCTGCAGAAGACCGGCACCGCGCCGGGGTAGGTCGGCGCCTCGCAGATGATCACGTCGCCGGGGTCGATCAGCGTCTTGGTGACGAGGTCGATCCCCTGCTGGCCGCCGGTGGTGACGATGATGTCGTCGGGGTCGGGGAGCATCCCCTCGGCGCCCATCACCTCGAGGATGCAGTCCTTGGTCTCCTCGAAGCCCTCGGTCGGGCCGTACTGCAGCGCTTCGGCCGCCGACTCCTGGGCGATCCGGGTCATCTGCGCGGCGAAGCTCTGCGGCGGGAAGGTCGAGGTGTCCGGGAGGCCGCCGGCGAGCGAGATCACTTCCGGCCGCGCGGTGATCGCCATCAGGTCGCGCATCGCCGAGGAGCGCATCACCTTGGTCCGCTCGGCGAACAGGCCGGCGTAGCGCTCGAGGTCGCGGGTGCCCGCGTGGGAGCGCCTTCTGTGAGTCGGCTCGGGGACTTCCGCCATCCGGGAAGTGTGGCGGATCGACGCGCGGGCATCGCAACTGGTTAGGTTTCGGGCATGGACGTTCTCACCGACCTCGGCATCGGCATCGCGATCGGGATGCTCGCCGGCACCGCCGGCACCCACGGCTCCGCCCGGGGCCGGATGACGATCTTGGCCGCCGTGATCGGCCTCGTCGCCGGCTTCCTGCTGGACGGCGCGCTCGGGGCGCTGGTCACCGCGATCGGCGCCGCGCTCGGCTGCATCGTGATCAGCGACCTCGTTTACGGCGCCAGTCGCCGCGAGGGGAGCGGGGGCGCGGCGCTCGCCTTCATCGTCGGTCTGGCGGCGCTGGTCGTGATCGCGGTCGCGCTGCTGCTCGCGCCGGCCGTGATCGTCGTCCTGGTCGCGCTCGCCTGGCTCGGGATCGCCCGCCACCGCCGCGCCCAGCGCAAACACGCCGGCCTCCGCGTCCTCCGTTAGCGCCGCCCCTTCGGCCGGGTAGCGGCGGCAGGGCATCATTCGGACCATGCCGGCCGCGAAGAAGAAGCTCGTCCTCACCTATGTGGACTCGCTGCGAACGGACATGCTCGAACGCGCGATCGCCGAGGACCGGGCGCCGACCTTCGCCACCCTGGTCGAGCGCGGCGTCCTGATTCCCGACTGCGTCTCCAGCTTCCCCTCGGTGACCCCGGTCGCCAGCGCCGAGATCGCCACCGGCGTCGCCGCCGACCGCCACTGGATCAGCGGCATGAACTGGTACCACCGGCTCGAGCGGCGCTACGTCGAGTACGGCTCCTCGTTCGAGGCGAGCCGCGCCTTCGGGGTCTTCCGCGCCCTCTACGACCTCGTCTACAACATGAACCTCGGGCATCTCAGCCCCGAGGTCGAGACGATCTTCGAGAGCCTCGAAGACGACGGCCGGCGGACCGCCTGCACGCCGTTCCTGATCTACCGCGGCCGCCGCCGCCACGAGGTCTCGCTCGACGGCCTCCTGCGGCGGGCGGTCGACGCGACCAGGCTGAAGTTCCACCACCACACCTGGGGCCCGACCGACCTCTTCTACGGCGACCTCTACGCCAGCCGCGAGGTGCCGTGCCGCTCGACCTCGATCCCCGGCAACCGCGATGGCTACGCCGCCTGCTGCGCGGCCGAGCTGATGAAGGAGGACCTCTACGACTTCCTCCTTCTCTCGCTCCCCGACAACGACCACTACTCGCATGAGCACGGGCCGGAGGCGACGGTCGAGTCGATCGCCAAGGCCGACCGCGCCTTCGCCACCTACGCCGAGGAAGCCGGCGGGCTCGACGAGTTCCTAGCAAGCCACGCCGTGATCCTGCTCGCCGACCACTCCCAGACCGACGTCCACCGCGGCCTGCCGTTGGCCGAGCTGCTCGGGGCCGAGTGGTCGGTGCTGCAGCCCTCCGAGGAGCGGCCCGAGCACTCGCAGCTGGCGGTCAGCCCGACCGGCCGCGCCGCCCACGTCTACCTGCTGCCGGGGGAGGGGGAGCGGGCCGATCCGAGCGAGGTGGCGGCTCGGCTCGGCGTGATCGAGGGGGTCGACCTGGTCTGCCGGCTGGAGGGGGCCGACGGGACTCCGTTGGTCCGCGAGAGCCCGGGGATGCCGCTAGCCGGGCACGAGTGGGCGGTGGTCGAGCGGGGGCAGTGCGTGCTGCGTTTCCGGCCGGGGGGAGAGGTCAGTGACTTGCGCGGCGGCAGCTGGGAGGTCGAGGGGGACCTGGCGGCGCTGGAGGCCTCGGTGGCGGATGGGCGCCTACGCAGCGAGACCTACCCCGACCCGCTGGCCCGGGTCTGGTCGGCGCTTGCCGCGCCGCACGGCGGCGACTTCATCGTCTCGCTCGCGCCCGGCTTCGAGGCGGTCGACTGGGGCGGCGTCTCCCACGCCGGCGGCGGCAGCCACGGCGCCCTGCACGCGGGCGACTCGCTCGGCCCGCTGCTCTTCGTCGGCTGCGGCCCGGAGTCGGCGGACGAGCGCGAGCAGTGGACGCTGCGCGACGTGGCGCCGGTCGTCCGCGCGCACTTCGGGGTGCGAGACGGGTGAGGGGTCGGCTGCTGGTTCTCTTCGTGGTGCTGGCGACGATGGCGGCCCCCGCCGCCGCGCGGGCCGATGGGGAGAAGATCGGTTCCGCGGAAGCGATCGCCGCCGCGAACCGAGACCCGACGCTGAAAGAGGAGAAGGAGAAGCACCCGGACCTCGGCCCGAGCGCGACGCTGAAGGAAGGGCACTGGGAGGTCGCTTACTTCGAAGGCGGCGAAGAGCTGGCGCTTGTCCTGGTGGACCCCCACAGCGGCGAAGTGGTCGAGTCTTGGACCGGCTACCAGGTGGCCTGGAAGATGGCCCGCGGCTACTCCGGCGCCTTCGGCCACAAGCTGAACGCGCCCTACGTCTTCCTGCCCCTCTGCGCGATCTTCTTGCTCGGCCTGGTCGACTGGCGGCGCCTGCGGCGCGTCGCCAACCTCGACCTCCTCGTCCTACTCGGCTTCGGCGTCTCCCACTACTTCTTCAACCGCGCCGAGATCGGCGTCTCCGTCCCGCTGGTCTACCCGGTGCTCCTCTACCTGCTCGGCCGCTGCCTCTGGATTGGGCTGCGGGGGAGGGGTAAGGGGTGGGGGGAGGATGCGGGCCTGCGGCCGGTCTGGCCGACGATGTGGATCGTCGTCGCGGCGCTCTTCCTGATGGGCTTCCGCGTCGGCCTCAACCTCGCCGACGCCGGTGTCGTCGACGTCGGCTACGCGGGAGTCGTCGGCGCCGACCGCATCGCCCACGGGGAACAGCTCTACGACAACTTCCCCTCCGACGTCTCCCAGGGCGACACCTACGGCCCGGTCAACTACCTCGCCTACCTCCCCTTCGAGCGAATCTGGCCCTACTCCGGCCACTGGGACGACGTCCCCGCCGCCCACGCCGCCGCGGTCGTCTTCGACGTAGCCGTCTTCACCCTGCTCCTCCTAATAGGAATCCGCATCCGCCCCGGACCCGAGGGCCAACGCCTCGCCGCCGTCCTAGCCTTCGGCTGGGCCGCCTACCCCTACTCCGCCTACGTACTGGAGTCCAACTCCAACGACTCCTTGGTAGCTGCCTTACTTCTGGCCACCTTCTATTTCGCCGCGAAGCCCCTGGCACGCGGAGCACTGTTAGCCGCAGCAACCTGGGCCAAGTTCGCCCCCGCCGTCCTAGCCCCGATGTACCTGACCTACCAACCCACGCCGGAGCTACCCCCAAAGCAGAGCGGCCTCGAAGCACCCCCCAATCAGGAAGGCCCGAGTTCGGGCGAGGGTGTCCGAGCACGACCCCGCGCGCAGGATACCCTCGCCCGCCCAACGCTTCTGTTCATCCTCGGCTTCCTACTAGTGAGCGTCGTTGTTCTCGCCTGGCCAGCGATCGATCCGGGCCTAAAGACGTTCTACGACAGAACCATCGCGTCCCAGGCCGGCCGCTCTTCGCCGTTCAGCATCTGGGGCCAGACCTCACTCGAACCCCTCCGCCTAGCGATCCTCGCCCTAACCGGCCTAGCCTCGATCGCCTTCGCCTTCATCCCCAGACACAAGAGCCCGACCCAACTAGCCGCGCTCTCAGCCGGCCTGCTGCTGCTCCTCCAGCTGACCCTCCACCACTGGTTCTACCTCTACATCGTCTGGTGGTTCCCGCTGCTGCTCATCGCGCTGGCAGCATCACCTGCTCGAACGAGTCGGCCAGACCCCGATCGTTCACGTCAACCACCGCACCCATCACCCAGACGTCTTCCTCGGCGGTTTCAAACCGAGTCGGCATCT
>DASTGL010000095.1:0-8789 GCA_035719145.1 Solirubrobacterales bacterium | reverse complement strand
GCTCGCCGGCCTCACTCCGCCGCTGATCCAGAGCCTCGTCGCCCGTCTCATGTTCACGCCCCGCCTCTTCAACCTGACGATCACCAACGTCCCCGCCTCGCCGATCACCCTCTACTCCCAGGGTGCGCCCCTGCGCCGCATCGTCCCCCTAGTCCCGATCTTCTCCGGCCACGCCGTCGGGGTAGCGGTGATGAGCTACGACGGCGGCATGACCTTCGGCCTCAACGCCGACCACGACAGCGTCGCCGACCTGGAGATCATGCGAGCCGGAATCGAGGAGTCGCTGGCGGAGCTGCGGCAAGCCGCTTCCTCGCCAGCGACGGCGTAGCTACTTCTCCGGCGAGTCCTCCGACTCCGACCGGTGCTCGATGTCGTCGGCGTCCTTGACCGCCCAACCGACCCGTTCGAGCAGCTGCCCGGCGTAGTGATCGGACTCAAGGCTCGAGCTCGGCACCCGCTCCCGGTAGACCACCTCGCTGGAGCTCTGCGGCGAATCCGTAAGTACGAGTATCTGTGGCATGTCTCCTCCTCTTGCTTCGTGCCAGTCTCGCCCCCCAACCTTCAGCGGAGGTCAACCTCCCGTAAAGATCCCCGCCGCAGAAGCCGCGAGCCCCGCGCAAGACCCCCGCCACCCGCTAGATTTACCCCCAGGGTCGTCCCCAGCGACCCACCTCGCAGTTTCTCTCGGGGGCGTAGCTCAGCTGGTTAGAGCGCCGGCCTGTCACGCCGGAGGTCGCGGGTTCGAGTCCCGTCGCTCCCGTTGGTTCTCGTAGCCCGAGCCCTTCTACCTCTTTGGACGTCGAGGAAGGAGCGGCACCCACTCGATGCCGTCGACGGTTCCACTTTTCCAAAGGCAGGTCAGGGTCTGGGTGGGCGTGTTATAGGGAAAGGCAACGACGAAAGCCTCGTTGCCGTAGCCGAGGATCCGCTCCTCGATCCACTCCTCGTCGTGGTTGGGGTTCTCGTCTTGCAGCAGCTGACGACCGATGGTCTTACAACGGTCCAAGAACTCGGGACTGGCGTCCTTGGCCGAGGGGGCAGACTCCTCATGCAGGTAGACGTCGAGATCGAGGCCGAGTTTCTTAGCGGCCGCTTCCAGATTGATCGCGCCCTCTCTGCGTCCGCGGCTGAACACGATCGCAAGTTTCCGAGCCTTGAAAAGCTCCCGGACGTCCGGCGGGAGGGGTTCCTCGCGCTCCTCATGCAGGTTGACCGTGCGATCGGCGTCTAACAGGTTCTCCAAAACGCTGATCGTCTGGTTGCCGGAGCCTACGAAGTCCTCAGCAAAGAGAATGTTGCCCTCGTGACCCAGGGCGTCTCGCAGAGTGCGCACCTTGATGTCAGCGATGTCCCCGACGTAGTAGGTAGTAACGGCAGAGCTATCCTTTGCCTCTCCGAGCGGTACGGCGGAAGCGAAGTCAACCTCGCTCTGCTTGAGGTAGCTGCGGACAGCCTCCACCAGCTCGACCCTTCCGAAGATTCGCAACCGCTGCAGCAAGGTCAGGGCCTCGTCTGAGTGCTCGACTCCGAACTGGCGGACGAATCCCCTGATCCGACTCTCGCTCATAAGCGTCGAGCGCTTCTTCTCCTGGGCCTCGTATACCGGCCCTTCATACGAATCAAGTCGCATGCGTACCTCTGCCAGCCGATCCGGGAAGTCCGCTTTGGCGAACGTATCTGGCTCCGGACGGATGTCGAAAGGAGTGGAGGAATAAAACCCGGCCTCCTCCAGCTTTTGCTTAGCAGCCTCCACGTCGTTCCAATCGAGCTTGGCGTAGGGCATCATCGAGTCCGGCGACCGGACGCCGAAGCGCCGCCGGGCCAGCCTCTCCATCGCCAGATAGACAGGCAGTGCCAGCTCCTCGACGGTGAATACGTACCCGGTGTCGCGGGTCAGGAGGTAGGCATTGGACCAGCCTGGGGTCTCTGCATACTCGTCGCGGAAAGGCATCACAGGGGCGGCCTTTGCCCCATCACTAATCAGATATGCCCTGGGCGTCTCGTTGCTTTGAGTCTTCCCCTTCGGGGGGTCGATCCATATGTACGGAGATAGATCGCTCGTTGGGATCGACGAAAGCGTCTCTTCGAGATCCAGCACCTCGACGATCTCCCCGACTGCCTGGACGATCTCGGGCAGCAGTTTTTCGCGAGCGTCTGGGCGCCTAGCGGCCGCCGTCAGCTCGACCAGCCCCAGCCGATGTGATTCATCGGAGCGGTAGGGGTCGAGCGGCATGTTCTGCGCGAACGCATAGGCACGGCGAAAGAGCACCCGATCTTTGAGCCGCGCTGAGAGGTCGATCGCCACCGAGGCGCGTTCGCGCTCGCTCTCGTTTAGCTCGCGCCCGGCCACTTCCTCGACCACCTCTGGCTTTAGCTCGAAGAGCTGTGCGTCGTTGAGTAGGTAGGGAAGAGAAAGAACTCCCCTGGGACACAAAGGCTCGAGTCGATCGACGATTCCGGCGACCATCGCCTCGGCTGCACGAACTTTCTGATGTCGATAGATCTTGTCGAACAACAGGGTGTGGCCGAAGACCAACTCATCTAGAGTCCGCCCCCCGGAGAGGGCGACGCCGGTCATCGTGCAGGTGGTGGTCTCGTTCGGAATGCTGTGCTTCAGCTCTTTTGGCAGCTCGCTGGTGGCTAGCCGGCGCCCTCGGACCTTCTGCACCAGACGCGGGATGTCGGTGACGACGGGCACCCCGGTGAGGCGCGCGTCGCGGGTCATGTAGTCGAGCTTGTCGGCGTCGAAAGGCCCCGAAATCAGCTCGTGCAGCAGGGGAACGTCCGAGTCGACCTGGCGGCCGATGATCGCCTTTGCGATCAGATTCGGGGCTTCCGCCGGAAGTTTGTGTTCTCCCGAGACCCGTTCGGCCTCTGCCAGAAGCTCTTTGAACGCCGGCGAGCGGACCATGTAATAGGCCGCGATCTCGCTCGGCTTCCGCTTCTCGAGCTTGACCTCTTTTTGGAACGCTCGGACGACTCGGCGAGCGTCGCGGTACCGGGCGACGGCGTTTTCAGAGACGTGGGACATCACCCCGTGGCCGACGTCGTGGCAAAGGGCTGAAACCCTCATCAGAGACTCCAGCGAGGAGCCGATCAGTGGCTCGTCGGCGTTGATGCCTCCGATCAACTCCGAGATCTGGTGCACGGCGCCCAGCGAGTGGTCGAGGCGCGTGTGGGTTGCGCTCGGGTAGACCAGGTGCACGACTCCCAGCTGGCGAATATGCCGCAGTCGTTGCAGGAGGGGGCTATCGAGCAACAGAACCTCGAGTGGCCGGAGGACGACGGTGGTCCAGATCGCATCGTTGAACTCCTTGCCGCTCTGGTAGGACTTGCTCGGCCGTGCCTTGAGGTTGCGGAGGTATCCCCCGAGGCACGCTTGCGTCCACTCATCCATGAACGTTCGGAAGCGATCGATCTCCAGTTCAGCCATATGAAGGGGAGTTTTCGGTACGACTAGGTCTTCGTCCTGCTTGCGCAGTCAAAGAAGCTCTGATCAGACGCAGCCTCGGAAGCCGGTCAGGTCAGCGGGGTTCTCTCGTAATTCTCAAGGAAAACGTCTGCTAGTTCCGTAAAGAGGCCCCGCAGCGGGGCAAGATCTCGACTCAGAAGCGTTTCGCCGCTATGCGGGCCGATCTTGATCTCGATGTCCTGATACTCAGGGTTATCGAACGAGATGAGACCGTCGGCGGCTGCGGAGGCGAGGATGTCCCGGACGGTCTGCGAATCACCGTGGATGGGATCCGGGATGATGTCGAAGTCAGGTTCGATCTCCAGTTCTTGAGCACGCTCTTCCAACCGCTCGAAGACTGCGAGAAGCACGGGATCGAAGTTATCCGTCCGGATCGAGATCTTCTTCACCCCTCGAATCGCAAGGCTCGCGACGAGTCCCTGGAAGAAGTCGCTTTCGGTTAGTGCCTGCACGTGATGGCCACCTCACCTTGGGCTATCGGAGGTGGGATAGCCAGCGAATACTCGGTTTCCATCCAGGGAAAACTACCTGGTTCTCCTTTCGGAAAAAGCAGGTTCAGCCGCTTCCTGCGGATTTTGCTCATCCGGAACAAGTGCACCCACGTCCTCCTCGATATCCTCTGCGATTAGCTAATTAATAGCTGTAAAAACAATTATGAATACATATAGAAACGTATAAGGTTCTGCGGACGGCATTTCATGGACACAGCTCGACCTGACGAGTTGGCTCGTACCACCCAGCGCCGGAAAACGACGGTGAGCTGGACCGCCGCGGTCGACTGCAGGCTCGATCAGCTTGTTGCCCGCGCCACGGGCACCGATCCGGAGCGGTCCGATCTCCTGGCCGCGCTTGTCGCTGCAGCTCCTGAATCTGAAGATGAGCTCGACGAGCTGGTTGCACGGTGGCGAAGGCAGAAAGTTCGGGACGTGGTCCTAGATGTCCCTGCTAAGGCGTCGGTCGTCAAGATGCCGCGCCACCGGCCAGGCCGACGCGCGCGCCGCGGAACTTAGAGCCTTCAAGAGGTTCCGGGGTTGGACTGGTGGGAGGAGTCTGGGGGGTTGTTTCGAAAGAGGTCCCGATGTTGAAGCTGGACCTTCACTCCACCGAGAAGCTGATCGACGGACTAGGGATCGTCTTCTACGTCGGCATGGCCGTGGCGCTGTTGACGGCGCTACTGGGATCGCCGGGATGGGCGTTCCTGCTGCTCGTGTTCGGCTCGTTCGCGCTGGTGGCGCGGACGGCGCTCGAATCGATCTAGTCGCTCGGCCTCAGGTGGGTGACGGGAGCGCCTAGCTCCTGCTCTAGACGTGTCGCGATCAGGGAGCGGTGGCAGGCCTCCGGGTCGCGCTCGACGCATAGGAGTGCCGCTCGGTTGTTGCCGACGAACTTGACGATCGGCTCCAGGTCGACGTGGTCGAGCACTTCCTCGGTGTAGCGCTCGACGTAGGCGGGCGCCAGCTCGGTGCGTGAGCGTTTGCCCTCGCCGCGGCGCGCGTCCTCCTCGTACTGCAGCTGCCGCATCTCCGTCGTCGGCGCCAGCTCCGGCAGGTGGCTGTAGCCGATGCCGGCCTCGGCCAGCGCCGTCTGCAGCCGCTTCGAGTTCGCCCAGGCGTACTCGCTGCCGCGCACCCCGCGCCGCTGCCGGACGTCGAGGACGATCCCGACCTCGGCCTCCTGCAGGGCGCGGATGAACCCCGGCCCGTCGAAGCCGTAAACGCCGATGGTGGCGAACTCCGCCATCGGCGCAACCTACCTCGCCGGCTCCACCGATCCCAAGGACCGCCACGTCCACGTCGCCGCCCGCCGGCGGGAGGCGGTCGCGTTGTCCCGTTCAAGCCCCGCCGCGGCGCACCCGAAGTAGCAAGAGACGATGCGGCGACCAGGCAGCCACCAGCGGTGAAAGAGCACGTCCTCAGCGACAGCGATCGGGCGGCGCTGCAGAGCCTGATCCCGCTGGCCGGGGCGCTCGGCGCCGGGACGATCTTCGCCCTCTTCTTCGGCGAAGGGCGCCGCCGCACCGGAGTCGCGGTCTTCGAAGTCTTCGCGATCGTCTCGGTCCTGGTGGCGGTCGGCACCACCGCCTACCTGAGCATCTCGCTGATGCACGCGAACGAGCCGCTGAGCGACCGGGAACTGGCCCAGACCGCGGCGCCGTTGATCGTTGCCGTCTTCGTCCTCGTCCTCGTCAGCGTCGCCCGCCGGCTGCCCAGCTCGCTCGAGCGCGCCTTCGCGATCCTCCCGCTGATCCTGGTCGCGGGCGCGGTCAGCGCCCTCCTCGCCGCCAGCGCCTGGGAAGCCGAACCGGCCGGGGCCAGCGTCTTCGCGCTGGCGCTCCTCGGCGTCGGCGCGGTGCTGGCGCTGCTCGCCTCGGCTGCCGACCGTCTCAGCCTCAGCTGGGACCGGGGGATCAGCCAGAAGTGGCTGACGCGGATCGTCCGCGCCGGCTACGTGCCGGAGCGGCGGCCTGTCGCGCTGGCGATGCCGGAGGCCGAGGGGGAGGAGGCGCGGCCGCTCGCCTGCTGGAACCGACGCGGGAGCCTCTTCGTCGACGCCCCGACCCTGCGCCGCCTGCGCGACCTGGCCGATCGGCGCTGGAGCGAGCTGGAGAGCGCCGAGGCGCTGCCGCCGGCGAGGAGGGAGGTCCTCTTCGGCGTCCGGGTCGGTCCCTGGCTGCCGTTCCTGCGCCCGCACCGGCGGGCGACTCTCAACCTGCTCGACCGCGGCGAGCCCCGCTCATACCGCCTCGAAGAGAACGAGGACCGGCTCTTCGACGTGACCGCGGCGAGCCTGCTCGGCCCGCCGGTGGTCCCTGCGCCGAGGACGCCCCGCGCCTAGTAGCGCGGGGGGCCTTCGCGGTAGGCGGGGTCCCGGACTTCGCGCCGTTCTTCGACCGGGGCGACCGGTGCGCCTTCGACCGGGCGGCGTCGGGACCAGACGATTTCCTGGAAGAGCCCGATCAGCAGGCCGACGAGGCCGGCGACCATGAGGATGACGCCGATCGTGTCGATGCTGACGCCCTGGACGTGGATGTTGGTCGCGAACTTGAGGATCGCTCCGACCGCGATTAGAAAGATGCCTGCTCCGATGGTCATGCGGCCTGAATACCCCCGGTTTGGATCGACAAACCGAAGCGGCGGCGGCTAGACGGATCGCCGAGGCCGCTGCACCGTTCAAGGAATTGGCCGCGGCTGTCGAAGCTGTACCGGCGTGACCAAGGGCTCGACCAAGTTGGCGGCACTCACGCTTGCGCTGCTAGCAGCGCTGGCCCTGGCTGCCTGCGGCAATTCGGGCGGCTCCGGCAAGGAGGGAGGCACGCTGAAGGCGAGCTTCGGCTCCTTCCCCGACTCCCTCGACCCCGGCCTCGCCTACACCGGCGAAGGCGCGACCGCGGTCTACGACGTCTACGTCCCGCTGCTCACCTACGCGCACGCCTCCGGCGGCGCCGGCAGCAAGGTGATCCCGGGGCTCGCCAAGGCGATGCCGAAGATCGGCGACGGCGGCCGCACCTACGCCTTCACCCTGCGCAAGGGCCTGCGCTACTCCGACGGCAAGCCGGTCGAGGCCTCGGACTTCGCCGCCTCGATCGAACGCCTCTTCGAGCTCAACTCGCCCGGTTCGCCCTTCTACACCGACATCGTCGGCGCCGAAGCCTTCGCCAAGACCAAGCAGGGCGGGATCGCCGGCATCGAGACCGACGACAAGAGCGGCAGGATCGTCATCCACCTGGTCAAGCCGCGCGGCACCTTCCTCAACGAGCTGGCCCTGCCCTTCGCCGCGCCGGTCCCCGCCGGCACCCCGGCCGAAGACCTCACCGCGCACCCGCCGCCGGCCACCGGCCCCTACCTGATCGTCTCCGCCCAGCCCGGGCGCGGCTGGGACTACCGGCGCAACCCGCAGTGGCAGGCGCACAACGCCAAGCTGATGCCGGCGATCCCGAGCGGGCACGTCGACCGGATCGAAGTCGAAGTCCTCCGCAACCCCGCGACCCAGGTCAACGACGTCGAAAGCGGCAAGACCGACTGGATGGGCAACCCGCCGCCGGCCGACCGCTACGCGGCGGTGAAGAGCAAGTACGACGGCACCCAGTTCAAGGCCGAGCCGACGATCAGCAACTACTTCTTCTGGATGAACACGCGGCAGGCGCCGTTCGATGACGTCAAGGTGCGCCAGGCGGTCAACTACGCGGTCGACACGCGGGCGCTGGAACGGATCTACGCCGGCCAGATCACCGGCACCCACCAGATCCTGCCGCCGGGGATGCCCGGCTACAAGCGCTTCGACCTCTACCCGCACAGTCTCGAAAAGGCGAAGGAACTGGTCGCCGCCGCGAAGCCAAGCGACCGCGAAATCACCGTCTGGACCGACAACGAAAGCCCCAACGACGAAGCCGGCGAATACCTCGAGGGCGTGCTGAAGGAACTCGGCTTCGATACGACCCTGAAGATCGTCAACTCCGACAACTACTTCGGCGTGATCGGCAACGAATCGACGCCGAACCTCGACATCGGCTTCGCCAACTGGTTCGAGGACTACCCGCATCCCAACGACTTCTTCCAGCCGCTGCTGGCGGGGGAAAGCATCGTCCCGAGCGGAGCGACCAACCTGGCCCGGATCGACGACCCGCGGCTGAACGCGGAGATCGGCCGCCTCGGCGAAGGGCCGCTGACGCCGCAGGTCGAATCCGAATACGCCGACCTCGACCGCAAGTACATGGAACAGGCGCCGTGGGTCCCCTACGGGAACAGCACCCTGCCGACCTTCGTCTCCTCGGCGGTCGACCTCGACAAGGTTGTCTTCAACCCGACCTTCGCCCAGGACCTGACCAGCTTCCAGTTCAAGTAGGGACGGCGGCGGCTCAGGCGGCTGCGTCGCCGAGGGCGGTCCAGAGGCGCCGCTCGGCCTCGAGGACCTGCTGCGCTTCCGACTCGACCGCCTGCCACAGTTGCGGCCGCGGCTCGTCCTCTTCGCTCGCGGCTTTGAACGCCTCCGCCAGCTCGGTCCAGCGCGCCGCCGCGACGGCCGCGAGCGGCGCCTCCTCCCGTCCCGCCTCGGCGAGGAAGCGCGAGTACATGAGCCGGAAGCAGCCGCCACCGGTGCCGCGGCGCTCGATCACCTGGTAGGCGAAGCGCGCGCACCACTGCCAGTCCTCGACAGCCTCGGGCCAAGAGCCGGCCTCGGCGGCGAGGCGCTCCAGCGCCGGCAGGCCACCGAAAGGGCCGAACGGCGGCTCGAGCATCTCGCTCGCCGCGCGGGCGATCGCCCGCGGCACCGCCGCCTCCAGCTGCGTCCGGTCGATCTCCTCGGCGACCGTGAACAT
>DASTGL010000094.1:0-2981 GCA_035719145.1 Solirubrobacterales bacterium | reverse complement strand
TGATGCGGCGGCTCTTCGCTTTTTTTGTGTTGGCAGCTCTGGTGGTTCCGGCTGGGGCGAGCGCGGCTGAACGGACTGTCAGCGTTACGGCGACGGTGGAACGGCAGGTGCCGAACGACACCGCTGAAGTGCGCTTCTCGGTCAGCAAGGAACGGCCGGGGCGGGGGGCGGCGCTTCGGGTTGTTGGGCTGCGAGTGAAGGCGGTGATCTCGGCTTCGCAGGGGATTGCCGGCGTTGGGCCGGGCGATGTGACGACGGGGTCGATCTCGGTGCGGCGGGTCGTGAAGGGCAAGCGACCGGTCTTCCGGGCGAGTGAGGGCGTCACGGTCATCACCCATCAACCCGACGCGGCGGGCGAACTGGTTGCAGCTGGGGTCGCCGCCGGCGCGACGGGGACGCGCGGGCCGAGCTTCTTCGTCGGCGACCGCGAAGCCGCCTACGACGCCGCCCTCGTGCAGGCGCTTGAAAAAGCGAAGGCGAAGGCCGGCATGTTGGCGGCGGCGGTCGGGGCCAAGCTTGGGCCGGCGATCACGATCACCGAGGGCGGCGCCGTCACGGCCATCAACGAAACCTCCGCCGCGCAACCGGTGAGCAAGTGCGTCGCCGCGCCCGTCGGCAGCCACGGCGTCTCGCGGGCGGGCGCCAGCGCCTGCGCCGCGCCGCCGCCGGTCAAGCCGGGGAAGTCAACCGTCGAAGCGACGATCGACGCGACCTTCGCCCTGGAATAGCGAGCGATGAGGCTGCTGAGCTACGACGCCGGCGACGGGCCGCGAGCGGGACTGCTCGAGGACGAGCGGGTCGTCGACGCCTGGGCGCTGCTGGGTGAGCCGCACCGGGGGAGCCTGCGGGAGCTGATCGCGGCGGGACGGCTCGAGGATCTGCGCTCGCGGCTTGGCGACAGCGGGGCGCCTTCGCATCCGCTCTCGGCGGTGCAGCTGCTGCCGCCGATCCCGGACCCGGAGAAGATCGTCTGCATCGGCTTGAACTACCGCAAGCACGCGGCCGAGGTAGGAGTCGACGTCGATTCGCTGCCCGACGTGCCGACGATCTTCGCCAAGTACCCGAATGCGCTGGTGGCGGATGGGGCGACGGTGCGGGTGCCGACCGCGAAGACCGACTTCGAGGCCGAGGTGGCGTTCGTGGTCGGCAAGCGGGCGAAGGACGTTGACGAGGCCGAGGCGCTCGACTACGTCGCCGGCTACACGCTGCTCAACGACCTCTCGGCTCGCGACCTGCAGGGAGCGACGCCGCAGTGGATGCCGGGCAAGGTCTTCGACGGCTCGGCGCCCTGCGGCCCGTATCTGGTGACGCCCGACGAGGCCGGGCCGGCGGACGCGATCGCCATCCGCCTCACCTTGAACGGCGAGGAGATGCAGGACGGCGCCACCGACGACCTCATCTTCAGCGTCCCCCAGCTGATCGCTCAGCTCTCGAAGCTGATGACGCTCGAGCCCGGCGACATCGTCTCCACCGGCACCCCCGAGGGCGTCGGCATGGGCCGCAAACCGCGCGTCTGGCTAGCCGACGGCGACGAGATCGCCATCGAGTCCCCGACGCTCGGCCGCCTCACCACGCGAATCAGCGCGTAGCCATCGCGTGGTTCTTTAGTCGTCTATATCCCGACAAAGGAACCACGCGATCGGGGTCCGCGCTACTCCTCGAATGTCGAGGTTCCTTTGTCGTCTATATCCGGACTAAGGAACCACGACTTTTCGCGGCGGGATCTCGTAGGCCTTGGCCGGCAGGCTCGCTGAGCGCGGGCGGGTTGCCGATCGTGGGCGGGCTTCTGGTCGGGCGCGCTTTGCCGCCCAGCCGCCGCGGACCGGGGTGAAGGCGAGCAGGGCGTTCCAGGTGTCGGTGTCGACGAGGGCGTTGGCGGGGAGGCCGTGCTGTTCCTTGAAGAGGTGGACGGCGCGGGCCGTCTGGCGGCCGAAGACCCCCGTCACCGGCACCTCGGCCGCGGCCGCGGCCAGGTGCTCCTGCGCCCAGACGACCATGTCGCCCTTGCTGCCGCGCTTCAGCAGCGGGTGGACGACTTCGAGCCGGTAGCCGGGCACCGGCTGCAGGGCGCTGGCGGCGCCGAGCGCCCCCCACTCCTGCCCGCTCGTCTCCTGCCAGTCCCACCAGCTCGGCGGCAGCCCGCCGTAGCTCTGGGCGAAGCGGCGGAAGAGGCGGATCGAGGCGGCGCCGGGGCCTTCGTAGGTCTGGCCGATCGGGTAGATCGGGTGGCCCCAGATGCGGTTGTAGAGGTAGGTGTGCTCGAAGACGGTCCGTACCGAGGTGCCGATCGTCTTCCAGTACATCTGCGGCTGGTTGTACTGCGCGCCGCCCGGACCGAAGAAGACCGAGTAGGGGAAAGACGGGTGGTAATCGACGTAGGGGAAGCCGGCGAGGGCGACCGGGAAGGTGGCGCCGATGCGGGCGCGCAGGGCGCGGACGTAGGTTTCGGCGGCGGCGTACTTGCCCTCGTAGTCGGCCTCGGCGTCGATCACGAAGCAGTCGGCGCCCTTGGCGACCGCGCCGGCGGCGACCCGGGCCTCGGCGAGCGGGGCGTCGCCGTAGACGAACTGCCAGGCGCAGACGTCGAGGCCGCTGCGGTGCAGCGCCTGCACGAGGCCGCGGCTGAACTGGCTCCAGGCGCCGCCGCCGTCGCCGGCCTTGACGTAGACGGTGCCGATGTCGTTCGCCTTGGCGCGAGCGATGATCGCGCCGATGCTGCCGCCCTCGGAGTGGGAGACGTACCAGACCCACATCCCCTGGCGGTCGAAGGCGGTGTTGCTGACGTTGGCTCCCGGTTCGACCTGCCCGGCGCCGCCGGTTTCGGCGGCGGCGGAGGTCGGGATGAGCGCCAGCAGGACGAGGGCTGCGAACGCGGCGAGGATTCGGGGGTGGCGGGTCACAACTGGTCTCAACACGGTAGTGGGCGGCGGGGTGCGGGATGGTGGTGAGCCGAGGCGGGCGACCCTCGCCGAACACCACTC
>DASTGL010000093.1:0-2803 GCA_035719145.1 Solirubrobacterales bacterium | reverse complement strand
CACCTCGCGCGCCCCTGCCAGCCCCAGCGGCAGCGGGCCGACCAGCCGCACCGGCACCCCGAGCGCCGTGGCCCGCTCGGCCAGCACCTCCGCCCCGGGCCGGTCGTCGAGCAGCAGCGTCGGCTGCCACTGCTCGCGATCGAGCGACTCGAGCAGCATGAACATTGCGTTCTCGGCCCCGCCGAGAACGCAGCTATCCGTGTAGAAGAAGATCGATCGGGCCACGCCGCAGCTCACGGGAGAGGTTCGACAGGTCGCCTTCGTCGGTTGATTCGCGCAGCGCCGCATCCACCCCTGCCCAGAAGGCGTAGTCGAGCACCGGGCGGTAGAAGAGCGGGAAGCGCCAGAGCCCGGCGCGCTCGAGCAGCGAGCAGAGGGCGAAGACGGCGCTGGTGGTCCCCGGCAGGCGCCGGGTCAGCCAGAGGAGCAGCGCTCGCACCGCCAGCCAGGGACGCGAGGCCTCCTCGGGGGCGGCGAGGCGCAGGTCGCCGAAGACCTCGGGATGGCTGCGGGCGAGCAGCACCGTCGTCTCGCCTTTCGCCAGGGTGTCGCGCTGCAGGCCGCCGAGGTCCTTGCCGTACTCCTGCAGCGCCCTCGCTTCCGGGTCGTAGTCGATCTCGACCCCCGCCTTGCGCAGCCGCAGCGAGAGCTCGACGTCCTCGTTGCCGTAGATGCCGAAGGACTCGTCGAAGCCGCCGACCTCGCGCAGGACCTCCGCCCGCAGCGAGGCATTGCCGGTGAAGAAGGAGCGCGGCAGGGCGAGGTGGGCGGGGTCGGAGAGGCGCGAGAGGTGGAGGTCGAACTTGGCCTTGACGTAGCGCGCCGCGTGCGTGCTCCCGGGGCCGAGCTCGACCGGGACGGCGCCGAGGACGCAGCGGCGCGAGCCCGCCGGGTGGTGGGCGCGATGGCGCTCGACGAACTCGGGGACGACCCGCATGTCGTCGTCGAGGACGATCGCGATCTCCCCCCGCGCCGCCGCCAGCGCGGCGTTGACGGCGGCGGCCCGTCCCCGTCCCCGCGGCTCGACCCGCCGCAGCGCGTAGGGGACCGCAAGCCCGTCGACCATCTCCTGGGTGCCGTCGCTACAGGCGTCGGTGGCGACGACCACCTCGTAGCTTTCGGGCGCGGCACTCTGGCGCCGCAGCGATTCCAGCGCCGCCCGCAGCGCCGCCCGCCGCTGGTGGGTCGGGATCAGGACGCTGACGATCGGGTCGCCGCCCTCAGCCACGCCGACCCTCCCGCGCCGCGATCGCTTCCTCGAAGACCGCCGTCTGCCGCTCCGCCCAGGCCTCCGGGCTGTGGTGGCGCTCGGCGAAATCGCGCGCCCGCTCGCCGAGCCGCCGCCGCTCGCCGTCGTCCGCCAGCAGCGCCGCCGTCGCCGCGGCGATCCCCGCCTCGCTCTCCCCCACCGCCAGCGGCGGCTCCTCGCCGAAGCCGGTGTATCCCTCGGTCCCGCGCGGGGTCGTCACCACCGCCTTGCCGGCGGCCATCGCCTGCAAGACCTTCATCCGCATGCCGCCGCCGGTCCGCACCGGCGCCATCACCACCGCCGCCTCCTCGAGGTGGGGCAGCACGCTCGGCGCGTCGGCGACCACCTCGACGTTCGGACCCGCCAGCGCCCGCACCTCCGGCGTCGGCCCGCTGCCGACGATCCGCAGCCGCGCCCCCGGGTGGCGCGCCATCACCGCGGGCAGGATCTCCCGCGCCAGCCAGATCGCCGCGTCGCGGTTGGGGGGATGGTGGAAGGCGCCGACGAAGAGGATCGTCCCCGGCACCTCCCGCGCCGGGTCCATCGGCGGCGGCATCGCCAGGCCGAAGGGGTCGACGCGGACCCGCGGCGCCACGTCGGGCGCCAGCTCGGCGACCTGCTCGGCGTCGCGGCGGCTGAAGACCTGCAGCAGGTCGAAGCGGCGCCAGGCTTCGGGCTGGAAGCGCGCCCAGCGGCGGAAGTCGAGCTCGCCGAAGGCCCAGCCCGGCCAGCTGCGCGGTCCCCCGGCGCGCCACTGGACCGGGCGCGGGCGCAGCACCTCGTGGTGGGTGAAGACGGTCGGCAGCCAGGCGGGATAGCGGAAGGCCGACATCGCGCTGTCCTCGACCAGGGCGACGTCGAAGCTGCGCTCGGCGGCGAGCCGATCGAGGATCCGCTGGATCCCCGGCGCCGCGTACCAGACCGTGCGCCAGGGCCAGCGCCCCCGCACCCAGGCGCCTGCCATCCGCAGCTGGCGCCGACGCCGTGCCGGCCCCGGGGGCGGTCGCCGCCGATCGGCCGCGTGGACCTCGACCCGGTCGGCCAGCCGCTCCACCGCCTCGGCTTCGCCGGGCTCGTCGCCGACCGCGGTCACCAGCGTCACCTCGTGCCGCTCGCTCAGGCCCAGCACCTCGGCGTGGAGCAGGACCGGGATCGCCCCGCCACCCTCTGCCGCCGGCGGCACCGGGACGACGAGGAGGACCCTCATCCCGCCGCGAGGACGTCGCGGTAGGCCTGCTCGAAGCGCGGGATCACCGAGGTCGCGGCAAACGTGCGCGCTTTCTCGCTCGCCGCCTTGCCGAATCGCTCGCGCTGCTCGGCGTCCCCGATCAGCTCCTTCATCGCCCCCTCGAGCGCCCCGACGTCCCCCTGGGGCACGAGGATCCCGGCCTCGTTCTCGCCGACCATGTCGACGTGGCCGCCGAGGGTGGTCCCGATCACCGGCTTGCCGCGGTTCATCGCCTCGGCGACGGTGGCGCCGAACGGCTCCGGCCACAGCGACGGCATCACCCCGAACATCGCCCGGTCCCAGGCCGCCATCACCGCTTTGTGCGG
>DASTGL010000092.1:0-4853 GCA_035719145.1 Solirubrobacterales bacterium | reverse complement strand
GGAAGACCTCCGCGACCTGCTCCCAGGCCTCCGAACCGGGCGACTCGAACTGCTTCTCGATCAGGTCGGGACGGTCGACGCCGTTGCAGAAGGCGGCCCAGAACTTCGGCTCCAGGGCGCCGCAGGTGACCCAGCCGTCGGCGGCCTCGTAGGGCAGGTAGCAGAGGGCTCCGCCGGCGAGCATCTGCTCGCCGCGCCGCGGCACCTCCTCGTCGCAGAAGTAGCGGCCGGCGACCATCGCCAGCCAGGAGAGGGCGCCGTCGGCCATCGAGACGTCGACCATCTGCCCCTCGCCGGAGCGCTCGCGCTCGTGCAGCGCCGCCATCACCCCGAAGGCGGCCATCAGGGCGCCGCCGCCGAGGTCGGCGATCTGACCGGCCGACTGCACAGGCGGCCCGTCCTTGGCGCCGGTCAGCCCGAGCAGGCCGACGAGGCCGAGGTAGTTCATGTCGTGGCCGGCACGCTGGGCGTAAGGGCCGTCCTGGCCGTAGCCGGTGATCGCGCAGTAGACGACGCGCGGGTTCGCCTCGCGCAGGCGCTCGTAGCCGACGCCGAGCTTGTCGAGGACGCCGGGGCGGAAACCGTCGAGGACGACGTCGTAGTCGGCGACGAGGCGCAGCAGCGCCTCGCGCCCCCTCTCGTTCTTCAAGTCCAGCCGGACCGAGCGCTTGCCGCGGTTGAGCGAGAGGTAGAGCGAGGAGCGGGTGCCGAGCTCCTGCTGCTCCTCGGAGCCGTAGTAGGGCGGCGCCCAGCGGATGTAGTCGCCCATGCCGGTGTCCTCGACCTTCAGCACCTCGGCACCGAGGTCGGCGAGCAGCAGCGAGCAGAAGCCGCCCGGCAGCAGGCGGGTGAGGTCGAGGACCTTGACGTCGCTAAGCGGGAGACCGCTCACGCCTGGGAACCCCCAGCAGCTCGCGCGCCTCGGCGACGCTGGCCGGCCGGCGGCCGATGTCTTCGGCCATCTGCCGCGCCTTGGCAATCAGCTCGCCGTTCGACTTGCACATCTCGCCGTTCGGCAGGTAGAGGTTGTCCTCGACCCCGGCGCGGACGTTGCCGCCGAGGACCAGAGAGGAGGCGAGCAGCTTCCACTGGTCGCGGGAGATGCCGATCACCTGCCACTGGTTCGGCCCCTCCGGGCCGCCGGGGATCTGGTCCGACATCAGGGTGACGTTGCGCGGGGTCGGGCGGATGCCGCCGGTCACCCCCATCACCAGCGAGATCTGCAGCGGCGGCTCCAGCAGCCCCATGTCGACCAGCGGGTCGAGGTTGGCGACGTGGCCGGAATCGAAGCACTCGTGCTCGGGCTTGATCCCCAGCTCTTTCATCGACGTGAGGAACTCGATGATCGTGTCGAAGCTGTTCTCGAAGACCGCCTTGAAGACGAAGTCCTTGCGCCGTCGCGAGTACTTGGCGTAGTTCATCGAGCTCATGTTCAGCGCGGCGACGTCGGGGCGGCAGGCGCGCAGGTACTCGATCCGCTTCTCGATCGGGATCCCGATCGCCCCGGTCGAGTAGTTGACGATCACGTCGTCGACCTCGGCCAGGATCGCCTCGGTGATCGCCTGGAAGTCCTCGATCTCGTAGGAGGGCGTGCCGTCGGGTTTGCGGGCGTGGATGTGGATCTGCGAGGCGCCCTCGTCGACCGCGCGCCGCGCCTCCGCCGCGTACTCCTCCGGCGTGTAGGGGATCGCCGGGCACTGGTCGCGGTTGGCGATCACGCCGCTGATCGAGCAGCTGATGATCACCGGGTCGTCGAACGAGCTCATACAGGCATCACCCCATGTCGTTTCTTCGGCTTCTCGACGTGCTTGTTGCGCGCCATCCGCAGCGCCTTGGCGATCGTCGTCCGGGTCTCGCGCGGGTCGATGATGTCGTCGATCACGGCGTTGCCGGCGGCGATGTAGGGGTCGATGTTCTGGCGGACCGCGTTCAGCATCGCCTCGCGGGTCGCCTCCGGGTCGTCGGAGGCCTCGATCGCGCCGCGGCCGATGATTTCGACCGCGCCCTCGGCCCCCATCACCGAGATCTCGGCGCCCGGCCAGGCGACGATCAGGTCGGGCTCGTAGGCCTTGCCGCACATCACGTAGTAGCCGGCGCCGTAGGCCTTGCGGACGACGACGGTCACCTTCGGCACCGTGGCGCGGCTGACCGCGTAGAGCATCTTCGCGCCGTGGCGGATGATCCCGGCGTGCTCGACTTTCGAGCCGACCATGAAGCCGGGGACGTCCTGGAGGAAGACGAGCGGGATGTTGAAGGCGTCGCAGAGGTTGATGAAGCGGGCGGCCTTGTCGGCCGAGTCGTTGTCGAGGGTGCCGGCCAACTGCTTCGGCTGGTTGGCGACGATCCCGGCCGGCTGACCGCCGAAGCGGGCGAAGCAGGTGATCACGTTCTTGGCGAACTTCGGCTTCAGGTCGAACCAGTCGCCGTCGTCGACGATCTCGCGGATCACGTCGTACATGTCGTAGGGCTGCCGCGGCGACTCGGGGACGATCTCCATCAGCTTCTCGGAGGCCCGGTCGATCGGGTCGGAGACGTCGACCACCGGGGGGCGCTCCTCGCAGTTGCCCGGGAAGTAAGAGAGGTACTTTTTGACCGAGGCGATGCACTCCTCGTCGTCTTTCACCTCGAGGTCCCCCACTCCCGATTTGCGGCAGTGGACCTTGGCGCCGCCGAGCTCCTCCATCGTGATCTCCTCGCCGGTCACCGCTTTCGTCAGGTGCGGGCCGGCGAGCGCCATCGCGCCCTGGCCGGAGACCATCGGCACGAAGTCCGAGAGCGCCGGAATGTACGCGGTGCCGGCGGCGCAGGGTCCCATCATCGCCGCCACCATCGGGATCACGCCCGACATTTCGACCTCCTCGCGGAAGAGGTGGCCGGAGCCGGCGAAGAGCGAGCCCGCCGCCTCCTGGATGCGGGCGCCGGCCGAGTCGAGCAGCCAGATGAACGGCATCCGCTTCTGCAGCGCCACCTCGCGCAGGCGGGTGACCTTGAGCTCGCCGGTCATCCCCATCGAGCCGGCCATCACCGTGAAGTCGTAGGCGGCGATGCAGGTGGCGCGGCCGTCGACGTCGCCCCACCCGGTGATGACCCCGTCGGCGGGCGCGTCGACCCCGTCCATCGCCCGCTGGGCGAAGTGCGGGCGGCCGTGGACCCCCATCTCGACGAAGGTGCCCTCGTCGACCAGGAGCGCGATCCGCTCGCGGGCGGTGAGCTTGCCGCGCTCATGCTGCTTGGCGATCTTCGCCTCGCCGCCGCCGAGCTTCGCCTTCTCGCGGCGCGCGTGCAGCTGCGCGGTCAGGTCGGCGAGTGGCGCGGTGCCCGGCAGCAGGCTAGTGGGCTTCTCCTCGGTGGAGTTCTCCTCAGTCGCCATGGGGCTCAGCGTCCTTTCCACTGCGGGTCGCGTTTCTCGAAGAAGGCGGTGACCCCCTCGACGATGTCCTCGGTCGTGAAGGTGAGCGAGAGCTGCGAGCGCAGGAACTCGAGCGCGTCGTCGAGCGCCATGTCCTGCTGGCGGTACATCGCGTCGTGGCCGAGCCGCATCAGCACCGGGCTCTTCGAGGCGAGCTTCGTCGCCCACTCGGAGACGGCGGCGTCGAACTCGCCCGCCGGGACCACCTTGTTGGCGAGCCCGTACTCGATCGCCTGCTCGGCCGAGAGCCGCTCGCCCAGCAGCATCATCTCGTTGACCTTCTTCCGCGGGACGTTGCGGTAGATGATCGACATGATCATGTAGGGGAAGGCGCCGACGTTGATCTCCGGCGTGCCGAAGGTCGCGCCCTCTTTGGCGATCACCAGGTCGCAGGAGAGGGCGAGCCCCATCCCGCCCGCGAGCACGTGGCCGTTGGCGGCGCAGAGCGAGGGCTTGCCGAGTCGCGGCATCAACCGGAAGAACTCGAGGAAGAGGTCGGAGGCGAAGTGTTTGGCGACCAGCGGCGCGTCGGCGGCGAAGCCGCCGAGGTCGGCGCCGGCGCAGAAGACCTTCTCCCCCGCCCCGGTCAGCACGACCGCGCGCACCTCGTCTGAGGCTTTGGCCAACTTCATCGCCTCGACCAGCTCCGTGAGCATCTGGCCGGAGAGCATGTTGCGCTTCTCCGGGTCGTTCAGCGTCACCGTGGCGACGCCGTCGGCCACCTCGTAGGCGACCTTCTCGCCGCCCCAATCGCTAGCTCCCTGACTCACGGCCGGGACCATAGCATCAGGTGAAGTGGGAAGTGCTACTGTCCACTTCGCACCGAGGGACCGACCAGAGGAGAGAGACAGTGACGACCGCGACGGGCAACGGCTCCAGCGTCATCAAGCCGGACTTCGAGTCAGGGCGCAAGCACTTCATCTTCAGCCAGGAGCACGAAGACCTGCGCGAGTCGATGCAGTCGTGGGTGAAGAAGGAGCTCTGGCCCCACCGCAACGAGTGGGAGGAGACCTACTGGCCGACCTCGGCGATGGAACGGGCTGGTGAGCTCGGCTTCCTCGGCCTCTGCTTCCCGGAGGAGTACGGCGGGCAGGGCGGCGACTACTACTACTCGCTGGTCCGCGCCGAGTGCATGAGCTATTCCGGATCCGGCGGCACCAACATGGGCTTCGCCGTGCAGACGGACATGGTGCTCCCGCCCATCCACCTCCTGGGAACAGAGGAGCAGAAGCAGCGCTATCTACCGAAACTCGCAACGGGCGAGTGGATCGGCTGCTGGAGTTTGACTGAGCCTGAAGCGGGTTCTGATGCGGGCGGCACGCGCACGCAGGCCACGAAGACGGCGGATGGCTGGGTGCTCAATGGAGCAAAAACCTTTACAACGAATGCTCACTACGCAGACCTTTGCGTTGCGATGGCGGCGACTGATCGTTCCGCCAGTCAC
>DASTGL010000091.1:0-10257 GCA_035719145.1 Solirubrobacterales bacterium | reverse complement strand
CGTCGAATGCGTGTTGCAGCTCGGGAAGGGCCTGGCTCGGGTCCTCGATCCCGAAGAACGTCACGCCATCGCGGCGCCGGAGCTCGCGATCGCGACCGAGGTCGGCGATCAGCGGATCGTCGGCGTTGAGGACGAACTCGGTCAGCCCGACCCGGGACGCCACCGTCCCCGCCCAGTCGTCGGCCAGCGCCTCCATCTCGCCGTAGCGGTCGAGCTGGTCGCGGAAGAGGTTGCCGAGGACGATCAGCGAGGGGTCGAGCTGCTCGGCGACGCGCGGCAGCCAGGCCTCGTCGACCTCGAACAGGCCCTCCTCGCCACGCTGCTCGAGCAGCGCCGTCGCCACCCCCCAGGTCATGTTCGAGCCGGCGCGGTTGTGGACGGGACGGCGCCCGTCGGCGGCGAGGATCGCGGCGATCATCCCGGCGGTCGTGGTCTTGCCGTTGGTGGCGCTGACGATCGTCGTGCCGCGGTCGAGCCGGGCGCCGAGCCGGGCGATCGCTTCCGGCTCCATCCGCAGCAGGACGCGGCCCGGCAGCGTGGTGCCGCCGCCGCGTCCGCTGGCCCGGCTGGCGGCGCCGACCGCCCGCGAGAGCGCCGCCTTGGCGCCGAAGAGGCCCTTCGGCCTGCCGTTGCCGGCCATCGCGCTAGCTCTCCTGCCCGCCCGGGACGAGGATCGAGAGGCTGCGGGGCAGCACCCGCAGGGAGACCGGCAGGTCGGTGAGGTGGTCGCCGTCGGCGTAGACCGGGAAGGGGCGGCTGGCGTCGAGCTCGAGGCGCGGAGTGCGGAAGACGCTGACCTCCTCCTTGCTCAGGTGCGCCCCTTTCAGCACATCCTTGAGGCCGAGGAGGAAGCGGAGCTTGCCGCTCTCGCCGATCGAGACGACGTCGAACTCGCCGTCGTCGAGCTGCGCGTCCGGAGCGATGTACATGCCGCCGCCGTAGACGCTGTTGTTGGCGACGGCGACGAAGTAGCCGCTGATCCGCTTGCTTTCCTCGCCGAGGGCGAGGGTGAAGCGGGCGCTGCGCCAGCCGATCAGGGTGCGGATCATCGAGTAGGCGTAGACGGAGTTGCCGCGCAGCCAGTGGACTTCGTTGGCGAGGCGATTGCATTCGGAGTCGAAGCCGACGCTGGCGATGCCGAGGAAGCGCTTGCCGTTGGCCTCGCCGACGTCGATCCGGCGGCTCCGCCCGGCGAGGACGACGTCGACCGCCTGCTCGGGCTCATCGGGGATCCCGAGCGCGCGGGCGAGATCGTTGCCGCGGCCGGCGGGGATCAGCCCCAGCGGCGCCTGGGCTCCGGCCATCGCGCCGCCGACGGCGCCGAGCAGCCCGTCGCCGGAGACGACGACCGGAACCTCGCCGAGCTCGGCCGCCCGAAGCGCCAGCTCGGCCCCGTGCTCGAGGCTGCGCGTCTTCTCGACCCGGAAGGCGACGCGGCGCGCGTCCAGCGCCGCCTCGACCCGGGGCAGAAGCTTCAGGCTCCGGCCGCCCGCCGAGGAGGGGTTGACGAGCAGGGTCAGCGGCGTCCCGGCGATCTCCATTCGGGCTGGAGCCTAGAGGGCAAGCCCCGGGGCGCCGCCGCCCCGCAGGCGCAGGACAGCGAAGCTGCCGTCGCCGGCCGCTTCGGTCCAGATCGGCTCGAACCCGCGGCGGGAGAGGCGTCGGCGCAGCAGCTTGCCGCGGAAGCCGGCGGGAGCCTCGCGATCGCGTGCTGCGGCAAGGGCCAGGAAGCCCCCCGGCCGCAGCACCCGCGCGGCCTCGGCGGCGGTCGGCCAGGCGTCGACGCCGGCCAGCAGGTCGAAGTAGTCGTCGGGGAAGGGGAGAGAGCGCGGCGCGCCCCGCTTGAAGGCGATCCGTCCCTCGGGATCGAGGCCGATGCGACCGGTGGCGGCGCGGATCGCCTCCTCAGAGCGGTCGACGCCGCGCACGCGGGCGCTCGGGAACTCGCGGGCGAGGAACAGCGCCGCCTCGCCGTCGCCGCACTCGATCTGCAGGATCCGCTCCGGATCGCCGACGTGCAGAACCGCTGCGGCCAGCGGAGTCAGCAGGGGGGAGGAGGGCACGCTCGGATCGTAGGCGCCCCAGCCGCTGCCGCGTGCATTAGGGTTCCCCGCCGTGGAGCAGCAGGGACCCGACCGCCGCTGGATCATCCTCGCCGTGTTCGCGGTGATCGCCGTCGCCGTCGTCGCCGCGGTCCTGATCTCGCGCGGGGGCGGCTCCAGCGATTCCAGCTCCACTTCCGCCGAAGCCGGCGCCGGCGGTTGCAAGAAGGTGGAAGCGCCGGAACCGAAGACGATCAGCTTCAAGCAGCCGAAGCAGGTGCTGAAGCCGGGCGAACAAGCGACGGTGACGATGAAGACCAGTTGCGGCACCTTCGAGATCGCCCTCGACACCAAGCGCGCTCCCAAGACCGCCAACTCCTTCGCATTCCTGGTCGAAGAAGGCTTCTACGACGACCTCACCTTCCACCGCGTCGTCCCGGAATTCGTGATCCAGGGCGGCGACCCGGAAGGGACCGGCACCGGCGGCCCCGGCTACAAAGTCGTCGAGAAGCCGCCGGCGAACCTCGCCTACACCAAAGGCCTCGTCGCGATGGCGAAGAGCTCGGCCGAGCCGCCCGGCACCTCCGGCAGCCAGTTCTACGTCGTCACCGCCCCCGACGCCGGGCTGCCGCCCGAATACGCCCTGGTCGGCAAGGTGACCAAGGGCTACTCGGCCGTCGAAGCGATCGAAAAGCTCGGCGGGCCGGAAGAAAAACCGAAACAGACCGTCCTGATCGAAGAAGCCACGCTCGAACGCGGCTAGGTCCGGTTAAGCTCGTCGGGTGGCGAAGCTGAAGGTCGGCGACCCGGCCCCCGATTTCGAGCTGCCCGGTACCGGCGGCAAGACCTACCGTCTCTCCGACTACCGCGGCAAGAAGCTGATCCTCGCTTTCTACCCCGGCGATTTCACCGCCGTCTGCACCAAACAGTTCTGCTCCTACCGGGACGAAGGCGAGCGCCTTGACGGGCTGGGGGCCAAGGTGCTGGGGATCTCCTCTCAGTCGGTCGACTCGCACGAGCGCTTCGCCAAAGAGAAGAGCCTCAACGTGCCGCTGCTGGCCGACGAGGACAAGGAGGTGGCGCGCGCCTACGGCGTCGTGATGGGCCCGATGGTGCGGCGGTCGACCTTCGTCATCGACGAGGAGGGGATCGTCCGCCACGCGAAGGTGAGCCTGACCAGTCTCGGCTACGACTCGGTCGGGGATCTCGAGCAGGCGCTCGCTTCGATCGGCTGATGCCGCTGGAGGCGGTGCCGTTCGCCGTGGGGCCGGCACCCGTGCTGCGGGGCGAGGCGGAAGGGGAGGGGGCGCCGGTCGTCCTCTGCCACGGCATCACCGCGACCCGCCGCTACGTCCTGCATGGCTCGCGGGCGCTGGCGCGGGCGGGGCACCGGGTCGTCGTCTACGACGCCCGCGGTCACGGCGAATCCGAGCCCGCACCGGCGGGGGAGGGTTATGGATACCCGCAGCTGATCGACGACCTCGAGCGGGTGGTTGAGGACCAGCTCGGCTCAGAGCGGTTCCTGCTCGGCGGCCACTCGATGGGCGCGCACACCGCGGTCGGGTATGCGTTGCGGCACCCGGAGCGGCTGGCAGGCCTGGCGGTGATCGGGCCGACCTTCCTCGGTGGGATCAGGCCGGAGTCGCTCGCGTACTGGGACGGCCTGGCGGCGGCGCTTGAAAGCGACGGCATCGACGGTTTCGTCGCCTACATCGGCGAGGAGCAGGGAATCGACGCGGGCTGGCGCGACTCGGTGCTGCGATTCACCAAGGAGCGGATGCAGCGGCAGGGGAACCTCGGGGCGCTGGCGGAGGCGCTGCGGCAGGTGCCGCGCTCGCGGCCGTTCGAGTCGCTCGATGAATTGAGGAACCTCGACGTCCCCGCGCTGGTCGTCGCCAGCAACGACGAAGCCGATCCCGGCCATCCCTACGCGGCCGCCGCGGCGTATGCGGAGGCGCTGCCGCGGGCTCAGTTGGTGAGCGAGGAGCCCGGGGAGTCGCCGCTGGCCTGGCAGGGCGGCAAGCTCTCGCGGGTCTTGGCGCGGTTTTACGCTCAAGCCTTATCGTCCGCCAGGTGAAGACGACGAGCTTCCCCAGCGAGTGGACCTTGCAGCGGGCGATCGCCTTCGTCGCCGCGCTTGGGATCGGCGTCGCCACCTACATCGCGATCGCCGATTCGGGCGGCGGCTCGCCCGTCTGCATCGCCGGCAGCCACGGCTGCGCGACCGTGGCCAAGAGCTCCTACTCGCACCTGGCGGGCGTCAACATCGCCGTCTTCGGCATCGCCGGCTACGCCTTGCTGCTCGCCTGCGCCTTCTTCGCCAGCGACGCAGCCCGACTCGGCGGCTTCGTCCTCGCCCTCGGCGGCTTCGGCTACAGCGTCTTCCTCACCTATCTGGAGATCTTCAAGATCGAAGCGATCTGCCAGTGGTGCGTCGCCAGCGCGATCCTGATGACGATCCTCTTCCTGCTGAACGCGACGCGCCTGATCGCCTACGCGGGCGCCGAAGGCGAGACGGATGCGGCCCATGCCAGCTGAAGGCGCCCGCCGCCAGCGTCTGCTCCGGCTGGCAGCCGGAGCGCTGTTTCTCGCGACGGCCGCCGTCGTAGTGCTGGTAGTCGTCAACTCGTCGGGCAGTGCCGGCGGCGACGCCCAGCACATCACGGGGGCTCGCGAGATCAACCGCGAGCTGAAGGGGATTCCGCAATACGGCTTGATCCTCGGCGACGAAGAAGCCCCGGTCGAATTGATCGAGTACGGCGACCTCCAGTGCCCGGTTTGCAAGGGATACGCCGAAGAGATCCTGCCGCCGATCATCCAGACGGCCGTGAGAAGCGGAAAGGTGAAGATCTCCTTTCGCAACTTCACGATCATCGGCCCAGAATCGGGGCCGGCGGGCACCGCGGCGCTCGCAGCCGGGTACGAGAGCCTGGGCTGGAACTACCTGGAGATCTTCTACCGCAACCAGGGCGAAGAGAACTCAGGCTACGCCGACGAGGACTTCCTGGCGGCGGTCGCCAAAGCGGCTGGCGTCAAGGACATGGCCAAGTGGAAGGAAAGCTTGAAGACGCTGGCCTTCGAGCCCGAAGTGACCACGGAACAGGCGAAAAAGCTGGGCTTCACCGGGACGCCGTCCTTCGCGATCACCGGCCCCGGTACCGATGGGGTCGAAAAGCTCGGCACTCCGGGATCTACCGGGGCATTCGAAGAAGCGATCGCCAATGCCGAATGATCCTCGGCTGAGTTGACATAACCACCATTATCGTGCGTTGGGTCGAGCAGTGCCGGTGACCAGAGGCCTTACGAGGGCCGGCAGCTTCGGCAGCTCCCCATCGTCCACCTCGCCCAGCTGGAAGCCGGAAGCCTCGATCGCGGCGACGGTGTCGCGGTTGCAGCGGCAGCCGTCGGCCAGGAACTTCCACGGGCCTTCGAGGCGGTCCTGCCATTTGGCGAGGCCGTCGTCGTGGGCGCGGACGTGCTCTAGGAAGAGCAACTGGCCCTCGGGTGCGAGGACGCGCTTGATCTCCGCCAGGGTCGCGGCCTGGTCGGGAACCGTGCAGAGCACCAGGGTTACGACGACGGTGTCGAAGGAGCCGTCCGGGAAAGGCAGGTCTTCGCCGGGCGCCTCGACCACCGAGATCTCGGCCGACTTGCCCGCGTCAGCGAGCTTCTGGCGCAGCTGCTTGGTCATGTGCGGATCGGGCTCGACCATCGTCAGGCTCTCGATCGCCTCTGGGTAGAGGCCGAGGTTGAGGCCGGTGCCGGCGCCGAGCTCCAGCACCCTCCCCCTCGCCTGCGCCAGCAGCTCCCGCCGCATCTCCCTCAGGCCGGCGTCTTCGGCCCCTTTGAACCCGCGGTCGTAGGCCGCCGAGAAGGCCCGGCCCCAGGTCGCGTCATAGATCCGTCCCACGCTGCGTTCCTCCTTCGACTGGTTTCGGGGGTCTACGAGCGCCAGGCGGATCGCGTTCGAAAAGCGGGCCGCGAGTGGAGAGTTAGCCTGCCTATAGCGAGGTTAACTCGCCACTCGTCGCCCTAGGCGGCGTCGTGCTCGCGTGCCTGCTCGTCCTCGAGCGGTTCCTCCTGCGGCGGCTCCTGCGCGGCCACCCGCTGCTCGTAGGACTTGCGCGCCTGCGGGTCGACTTCGGTCATCACCTTGTCGACGCCCATCAGCCGAGCGACCGCCTCACGGGCCTTGCGTGGGAGCAGGCCGCCCATCATGATCGTGGCGCGGAGCTCCTTCGGCACGTAGACGTCGACCTTGCCGGTTTCCAGCGCGTCGACGATCTCGGCGGCGACGTCCTCGGGCTCGACCCGTTTGACCCCGCGCTGGTCCTTCAGCCCTTCGATCAGCTGGGTGTTGACGGTGATCGGCATCACGTAGGAGAACTCGATCCCGTCGTCGGCGTGCTCGGCCCGCACCGCCTCGGTCAAGCCGACGACGGCGTGCTTGGTCGCCGAATAGGTGGCGATGCCCGGCACGCCGGCTTTGCCCGCCGAGGAGGCGATGTTGACGACGTGGCCGCTGCGGCGCGGCCGCATCCGCTCGATCGCCAGCTGGGTGCCGACGATGACCCCGTAGAGGTTGACGTCGAGCTGGCGCCGGATCGAGGCGTCGCTCTCCTCGACGAAAGGCGTCACCGGCATCAGCCCGGCGTTGTTGATGACGACGTCGACCGGGCCCAGCTGCCGCTCGGCCTCGTCGAGGAAGCGCGAGAACGAGGCACGGTCGCTGACGTCGAGCGCCAGGCCGACGCTGCCGCCGCCCAGCTCTCCCGCGGCACCCTCGGCCAAGCTGGCATCCAGATCGCCGATGGCGACGCGGCAGCCCTTGCGGACCAGCGCCTGCGCGGTCGTCTTGCCGATCCCGCGCGCACCGCCGGTGATCGCCACGACCTTGCCGTTCAGTGACCGTCGCTCTTTCGCCATCGTGTTCCTCCTCGGTTTCGGCGGCCGTCCCTAGGCCGCCGGTTTGTAGACGGTGACCACGGCGGCGCCGCCGAGGCCGATGTTGTGCTGCAGCGCGGTCTTCGCGCCCTCCACCTGGCGCTTGTCGGCTTCGCCGCGCAGCTGCCAGGTCAGTTCCGAGCACTGCGCCAGGCCGGTCGCCCCGAGCGGGTGACCCTTGGAGATCAGCCCGCCGGACGGGTTGATCACGACCTTGCCGCCGTAGGTGGTCGCTTCTTCCTCGACCAGCTTGTGCGCCTCGCCCTCGGCCGCGAAGCCGAGCGCTTCGTAAGTGATCAGCTCGTTGGCGCTGAAGCAGTCGTGCAGCTCGCAGACGTCGACTTCCTCGGCCGCGACGCCGGCTTCCTCGTAGGCGATCTTCGCCGCCGTCCGCGACATGTCCGAGCCGACGATCGTCATGCAGTCGGCGCCCTCGTCGAAGGTCGAGCTGAGGTCGGTGACCATCGCCTGACCGGCGATCTCGATCGCCTGCTCCCAGAGGCTGTTGCGGTCGACGTAGGCCTCGGAGGCGACGATCGCGCAGGCCGAGCCGTCGGAGGTCGGCGAGCACTGGAGCTTGGTCAGCGGGTCGTGGATCATCTTCGCCGCCTTGATGTCATCCAGCGAGTACTCGTCCTGAAACTGGGCGTAGGGGTTGTTGACCGAGTGCTTGTGGTTCTTCCAGCCGATCCAGGCGTAGTGGTCGGGTTCGGAGCCGTACTTCTGCATGTGGTCGCGGCCGGCGTTGCCGAACATCTGCGGCGCCGGCGGCGAGGCCTCCGGATCGCGCAGCTCGAACATCCGCATCGCGTGCTTGTCCAGGGCGTTGGTGCGGTCGGTGTACTTGACCCCGAGCGAGCCCGGCTCCATCTTCTCGAAGCCGAGCGCCAGGGCGCAGTCGACGAGGCCGCCCTTTACCGCCTGCCGCGCCAGGAACAGCGCCGAGGAGCCGGTCGAGCAGTTGTTGTTGACGTTGACGACCGGGATCCCGGTCAGCCCGAGCTGGTAGAGCGCCCGCTGGCCGTAGGTCGAGTCGCCGTAGCAGTAGCCGGCGTAGGCCTGCTCGACGTCCTCGTACGGGATGCCGGCGTCCGCGAGCGCCTTCTCCCCCGCCTCTTTGGCCCAGTCCGGATAGTCGCCCTCCTTGGTGCCGGGCTTCTCGAACTTGGTCATCCCGACCCCGATCACGTACGTCTTGCTGCTCAAGTCTCCGCTCCTCCCACGTTTGGCTGACCAGCCAAATCTACCGCGCCGCCGGGATTTGGCCAGAGCCGCCAGGCCAGGAAGGCGATCGCGATGCCGAGGACGGTGCCGGCGGCGCGCTGGCCGGCGGCGTGGAAGGCCCCCTCCCCCACCGTCGTGCTCATCACCACGACGAAGGTGGTGATCGCGGCGGTGAAGAGCGCGTACTGGACGGTCAGCAGGCCGAAGGAGAGCGCCGCGGCGACGGTGAGGACGACGCCGAGGACGAGGTCGTCCCCGGCGAACGCCTCGCCGACGGAGGTGGCGACGATCAGCCCGAGGACGGTTCCGAGGGCGCGGAGGATCAGGCGGTGGTCGGTCTCGCCGCGGTCGGGGCGCATCACGAAGAGGATCGTCAGCGGGATCCAGTAGCCGTGCTGGTCGAAGCCGAGCAGCCAGTAGGCGGCGACGCCGGCCGCCAGGGCGAGGCCGAAGCGGATGCCGTGGCGGGCGCTCTGCGAGCTCAGCGTCAGGTTGGAGCGGAGCGCGGCCGCGGCCGCGCTGCCGTCCCAGGCCTTTTCGGGCTGGTCGGCGGCCTTGTCGAAGCCGAGCCAGACGAGCAGCGACCAGGCCGTCTGCGTCAGCCCGCCGACCGTTCCCCAGAGGAGCGCCGGCAGGGCGTCCCCGGTCTCCAGAAAGAGGCCCTGGGCGATCAGCATCCCCAGGGTGACCGAGAGGCCGACGATCGCCAGCCGCAGCGAGACGGCGAAGCAGTAGCCGGCGAGGAGCCCGAGCAGACCGAGGGCGAGGACCGCGGTCGGCCCGGTCTGGCTGCTGAGGACGCCGAGGCAGGCGGCGAGGCCGATCAGCGGCGCCGTCGCGGCCTGCCAGGCGGCGCGGGGCCGGGCGGGCGCGTCCATCCCTGGGAAGCCGTTGATCAGCGCCCCGGCGGCGATCGCCCCCTGGGTCGGCGCGTCGAAGCCGAGCTCGACGATCAGCGCCAGGCCGATCGGGACGGCGAGCAGGGCGCCGCGGCGGAGCGCCGGCCCGGGCTCGCTCGGCCCGATCGCGAACAGCGGCGAGGCGCGCAGTTCCCGCGCCCGGCCGGAGGCGTTGAAGAGACGAGCCGATGACCGTCGTTCCGGCACGGCCCTGAGGGTAACCTGAGGGGTCGTGGTCCATGCTGTCGTCTCCACTCCCGACCCCGCATCCGGCATCGGGATCTTCGCCGCTCTCGCCGCCGGGATCGTCTCCTTCCTCTCCCCCTGCGTGCTGCCGCTGGTGCCCGGCTACCTCTCGGCGGTGACGGGGGTCTCGGCCAGCGAGCTGGAGGAAGCCGACTGGCGCAAGGTCCTCGGCCCGAGCCTGCTCTTCGTCGCCAGCTTCTCGTCGATCTTCATCCTTCTCGGGCTCGGGGCGACCGGGATCGGCTCGACCCTCCAGGACCACAAGCAGCTGCTGACGAAGATCTCCGGGGTGCTGATCATCGCCATGGGCGTCCTCTTCGTCGCCTCGCTCTTCATCACCCGCCTCAACCGCGAGTGGCACGTCGACGCGCTGCTGGCGCGGGCCGGCAAAGGCGGGCCGATCGTCGCCGGCGCCGCCTTCGCGATCGCCTGGACCCCCTGCATCGGCCCCACTCTGGGCGCGATCCTCGGAGCCGCCGCGCTAGCCGACTCGGTCGGGCGCGGCGCCTTCCTCCTCGCCGTCTACAGCGCCGGCCTGGCGATCCCCTTCCTCCTCACCGCCCTGGCCTTCTCGCGGATGACCACCGCCTTCACCGTGGTCAAGCGCCACTACCAGGCGATCGTCGCCGTCGGCGGCGTGATCCTGATCGCGATGGGCTTCCTGATCCTCAGCGGCGAAATGTCCCGGCTGAACCTGGAAGCCCAGAACTGGCTCGAAAGCTCGGGGATCTCCTTCTTCAACGTCTGAGAGGTCGTATGGCCGGCGCACCTCGGCGTCCTCGGTCGGCCAAATAGCGCTGCTATTCGGCCTTCCTGCGTCCTTGCCCGGCTTGGTCCGGCGACCTCTCGGCGCTAAGCCGCGAGCGCGCCCTCGGCGCGGACCTTCGCCGCGTCGATGATCT
>DASTGL010000090.1:0-6864 GCA_035719145.1 Solirubrobacterales bacterium | reverse complement strand
CCAGTAGTCATCGGGCTCTCGCTGTTCCTGCTCTACGGGGTCGGCGGCTGGTTTGCCTTCATCAGCGAAGAAGGCTTCAAGATCCTCTTCGCGGTGCCGGGCATGGTCCTGGCCAGCATCTTCGTCTCGCTGCCGTTCGTGGTCCGCGAGACGGTGCCGGTGCTGCAGGAGATCGGCACCGACCAGGAGCAGGCGGCCTCGACGCTCGGCGCCAACGGCTGGCAGACCTTCTGGAAAGTCACCCTGCCGTCGATCCGCTGGGGAGTCGCCTACGGCGTCGTCCTCACCACCGCCCGGGTGCTCGGCGAGTTCGGCGCGGTGACGATCGTCTCCGGCTCGATCAGCGGCCAGACCCAGACCCTGCCGCTCTTCGTCGAGAAGCAGTACCAGAACTTCAACCAACCCGGCGCGTATGGCGCCTCCCTGGTGCTGGCGCTCCTGGCGCTCGTCACCTTGTTCGCAATGAACCTGCTGAAACGAAAGGAGGACGCCTGATGGGAATCTCAGTCGAGGGAGCAAACAAGCGCTTCGGTGACTTTCAGGCGCTCGACGACGTATCCATCGAGGTCCCGGACGGGTCCTTGACCGCACTGTTGGGCCCGAGCGGCTCCGGCAAGTCGACCCTGCTGCGGGCGATCGCCGGGCTCGAGGAACTGGACGCCGGACAGGTGACGATCAACGGCGAGGTGGCCACCCGCAAGCCGCCGCAGCAGCGCGGCGTCGGCTTCGTCTTCCAGCACTACGCCGCCTTCAAGCACATGACGGTGTACGACAACGTCGCCTTCGGGCTGAAGATCCGCAAGTGGAAGAAGCCGGAGACCTCGAAGCGGGTCCACGAGCTGCTGCAGCTGGTCCAGCTCGACGGCCTCGCCGGCCGCTTCCCCTCGCAACTATCGGGCGGGCAGCGGCAGCGGATGGCGCTGGCGCGGGCGCTGGCGGTGGAGCCGCAGGTCCTGCTCCTCGACGAGCCCTTCGGCGCGCTCGACGCCAAGGTGCGCAAAGACCTGCGGACCTGGCTGCGCCACCTCCACGACGAGATGCACGTGACCACGATCTTCGTCACCCACGACCAGGAAGAGGCGATGGACGTCGCCGACCAGCTGGTGGTGATGAACGAGGGCCGGGTCGAGCAGACCGGCAGCGCCGACGAGCTCTACGAGCACCCGGCCAACGAGTTCGTGATGAGCTTCGTCGGCGAGGTCAACCAGCTCGGCGACCACTTCGTGCGTCCGCACGACATGGAGATCGTCCTCGACCCCGACGACCGCACCCAGGAGGGCCTGGTGCAGCGGATCGTCACCCTCGGCTTCGAGGTCCGGGTCGAGCTCGTCCTCTCCGACGGGACCGAGGTCTGGGCGCAGCTGACCCGTGCCGAGCTGCAGCGGCTCGAGCTGCGGGAGGGCCAGATCGCCTACCTGCGCTCGGTCCAGGCCAAAAGCTTCAACGGTTCGTCGCCGTCAGACCATGGGGCCTCGACTCCCCACGGTTCCAACGACGGCGGCGATGCAGAGATACCTGCAGCCGTCTGAAGGGGCGACGGGGTGGGGCGTCTTCTTGCCGGGTGACGCCCCGCCCCACCTCGCCATTCCCTCTACGGGTGCGAGGAACTTCTACGCCGCCATGCTCGCTTCGCCCACCCGGGCGTCAGCAGCTCGATCGATCCTTTGAGGGTCAATGGATGCTCCAGCGACATCATCGGACTTGGCCGCTTTGGTCGAGGCTCGTGAGTTTGCTCGCTGGCGTGACTCATGACCCAACTTTAGAACTCGAAGACAATAGCCAGCATCCAGAGAACTACCTCGAACGTCAGCAACCCGCTCGCGACTTGGAGTAGCAGTGCGAACTGGCGCAAGCCCTCGTCGTTAGTGCAATAGCTGGCATGCATGTGAATCGAGAGTTCACGATGCACCTCTCCCACATCAGGAGCTTCCACCGCCTCGATATAGGTATCGATCACCTCTTGAGCATTGACGACGCTCTCCCACTTTCGAGGCCAGAAGATGCCGAGAGTGCCAGCGGCGACCCCGATGAAGCACAGCATCGCCAACCAGATCGGCGGGTTCCAACCACCGCCGCGCAGAGCCCGAGGGGCCAGGAGAGAGACAGTGACTGCGCCTGCGGAAAAGAGAAGTCCGGCTCGATTGCGAAAGCTGTCGACCATCGCCTGTTGCTCTGACAGCGCCCGCACCGCCTCGTCATAAGCGAGCTTGTAGAGCAGATCGTTCTCCACCATGACCTAAGGGTGGACGGGGAACGCTCTCTTCCCCCACCTCCCCACCTCTTGCCGCTGTTTGCGCGCTCCTGCTATTCTTGAGTTTGATGATCAGCAAATACGGAAAGGAGACAAAGTGACCAGACGCGTTGAGCAGACGAGGTTCCGGTCGCGGGGTCGACTGGCCGGGCTGGTGCGGGACGAGAGTCCGGCCGGGATCGGGCAGAACCGGACCACGCAGACGGACAACCGGGAGTCGGAGCTGCGCGGGGCCGACGAGGCGCTCTTCTACCGCGCCCGCCTGATCCTTGGCGACTCCCTCCCCCGCCCCCAGCGCTGATTGATGGACAGCGACAGCGCCGAAGGCGCCTCGGGCGAATGCGCCGATTGTGTGACGCCGGCGCCTGAAATTAAGCCGCCCCCGCGAACTGCATCAACTTAACCACCCAGCAGGCGGTCAAGTTGATGCAGTTGCGGGGGCGGTGCTTTAGCGGCTCGCTACTTCGAGCCCTTTGGGCTCTTCGAGCTTTCTTCGGTCTGCAGCGGTTCGTCGGGCTGCGGGTAGGCCTGGACCGCGAGGTTCCAGCCTTTGAGCGCGAAGGTCACGTTTTTCGCGCCCGCGTACTGGACGGCGATCGTGTGGCCGCCTTTGCCGAGCACCGTGGTCTGGACCACCGTGTGGACGTTCGGCACCGGGGTCGGGCTCGACGCCGTTGAGGGCGCGAAGTTGACTTTGCCCGTCGACTGGCCGTCGACCAAGATCTGGATCGGGCAGGCCTGGTCGGGGCCCGGTTTGGCCGCGGTGCAGGTCGCCTGCCCCGAGAACTCGATCACGACCGAGCTGACTTCGGCCTTGGTCGCGAACGAGGTGAACGCGGTCGGGATGTACCCGGCCGAGGTCGACGAGGCGTCGAACTCCGCCGTGCCGGCGGCGATCCCGACGACCGGCGGCTTCGGCGCCGCCGCCTTCGCCACGTAGAGGTTCGAAGCGGCCTTCTTCTTCAGGTAGAGCTGGGACGCCTTCTTGTTACTGACGAACTGCTTCGCCGCCTTCTGGCTGGTCAGGAACGACTGGGCGACCGAGGGCACCACCGTCACCGAGACGGCAACCGCCGCCGCCAGCACGACCACCGTCGCGGCTCGAGGGGTGGACAGTCTCTTCTTCAGCAATTGATCCTCCATGTCTGCGGCCCGCTTGCGGTTGCCGGTCCCTCTCGGCGGGCCATTCTTTACTTAAGAGGTCAATAAACTACAGAAACTGATACGGTTATGCGACTAAGTTGGTCAACAAAGACGTGTACCCGGCAGGAAAGGACTTAACCTCGCAATGAGAATCAAGACCCTCGCCATAGCGGCGATCTCCCTCCTGGGGCTCGCCGCGCCGGCGTCGGCCGGCGCCGTAACCCTGATCGGGTCCGGCTCCGTGGCCGCGCAGCCTGTGCTGCAGGCCCTCTTCGCGACCTACACGAAGAAGGTCAACCACCAGGTCCACTTCGTCTACACCGCCAACGGCGGCAACGCCGGCGTCAAAGACGTTCAGAACGGGACCAGCCAGTTCGCCGGGCAGGCTCGTACCCCCCTCCCCAGCGACGCGGGGACGACCTACATCAAGTTCTACCTCGACGGGCTCTGCCTCGACGTCAACCCGAAGAACAGCATCGGCAACATCACGGTCCAGCAGACCCACGACATCTACCGCGGCCTGCTGACCAACTGGGGCCAGGTCGGCGGCTCGAACCTGACCACGACGATCGACCCGGTCGGCCGCGACACCAACGGAGGGACCTACAACTTCTTCCTCCAGGCGGTGCTGAACAACGAACCGCCGGCGTCCAACGTCAACGCGCTGACCGCCGACGGCCTCGTCGTCAACGCGGTCAAGCAGGACCCGAACGCGATCGGCTACGCCGGCCTCGCCTGGCAGAAGAAGGGCCTCAAGCCCCTCAAGGTCAACGGGATCCCCTGCAAATCCAGCAAGATCAGCGTCGAGCCGCTGAAGTACCCGCTCTCGCGCTACATCTTCCTCGTCCTCCCCGGCGACGGAAGCTCGAGCCCGAAAGCGCTGCTCAAGTTCATCGACTGGGCGCGTCGCAGCCCGCTGGCGGGGGCGACGATCCTCGCGGCCGGCGGCGTTCCGGCGTTCAACAAGAAGTAGGCAGTTGAACGAGGACCTCCCCCAGGAGTACGGCCCGAAGTGGTCTGACCAGCGCGTCGAGCGGATGCTCGGCGCGCTGGTCTGCGCCGTCGTCGCGCTGCTGCTGGCGCTGATCGTCACCGTCTTCGTCCACGCCTGGCCCTCGTTCGCCCACAACGGCCTCGCCTGGTTCAGCTCCTCGGGCTCGGTCGAAGACCAGCTCAACGAGATCTCGCTCTCGGCCCAGACCAGCGGCGAATACGTCTACACCTTCCACGCCTGGCCGCTGATCTGGAGCACGCTGCTGATCACCGGCGGCGCCGTCGCAATCGCCCTCGTCTCGGCCCTCTTCGTCGCCGTCTTCATCGTCGAGTTCGCCCCGGAATGGATGAGCAACATCCTCCAGCCGGTGATCCGCTTCCTGGCCAGCGTCCCCTCGGTGATCTACGGCCTGCTCGGGGTGCTTGTGCTGGTCCCGTTCATCGGCAACCACCTGGTCACCGAGCACCAGAAGGCCTCGGTCGCCGGCGTCATCTCCCTCACCGGCTACAGCCTGCTGGCCGCGATCCTGGTGCTGACGGTGATGATCGCGCCGCTGATGGTCTCGATCTTCAGCGACGGCCTGCGGGCGGTGAAACCGGGCTGGCTCGAAGGCTCGCTCGGGCTCGGCGTCAACCGCTGGCGTACGACCTGGAAGATCGGCGTCCGCAGCGCCCGCCCGGCGATCGTCGCCGGCACCGTGCTGGCGGTCGCCCGGGCGATCGGCGAGGCGGTGATGCTGGCGATGATCTCCGGCTCGGTCGCCTTCGCCCCCAACCCCGCCGACGGGCTGATCTTCATCTACGAGCCCTCGCGTCCGCTGGGCCCGACGATCGTCAAGAACATCGACCAGCTGAGCTCGCCGCCCTTCAACGCGACCCTGTTCTCGATCGCCGCGGTGCTGCTCTTCTCCGCCGCCCTCTTCTCCCTCGCCGGCTGGACCGCCCGCCGCTCGATGCGGAAGTACCTGATGCCCTGATGGAGTCCCGGATGCAAGACCTGCCGCTGACGGTCCCGCCCGTCCCGCCGCCCGACCAGGCCGACCCGCCCGGCGCGCACCAGCGCAAGGGCGCGATCGAGGGCAGCGCCACCTGGAGCCTCAGCGACCGCATCGGCCTGGCGATCTGCTGGGCCCTCGGCCTGCTCTTCTGCGCGATCGCGGTGGCGATCGTCGTCTACCTGATGATCCAGGGGATCAAGTTCCTGCGCCCGTCGATGCTCTGGACGCCGGCCGCGGCGGGCTTCAGCGAGACCGAAACCGGCGGCTTCTCCGACGCCTTCCTGGGGACGATGATCGTCGCCCTGATCGGGATCGCGATGGCGCTGCCGACCGGGATCGCGATCGCGGTCTGGCTGGTCGAGTACGGCCGCCCGGCGACCCTCGCCCGAGTCACCGAATCGACGATCGAGGCGATCGCCGGCATCCCCACGATCGTCCACGCCCTCTTCGGCACGGTGATCTTCTCCAGCACCGCCCTCGGCTTCCTCAGCCGCAGCACCGAAGGCGTCGTTTTCGGCCGCTCCTTCTTCGCCGCCGGGGCGATGCTCTCGCTGGTCGCCCTGCCGCTGATCGTCGCCAGCGTGCGCGAGGGGCTGAACTCGATCCCGCGCCACGTCCGCGAGGCCTCCTACGCGGTCGGCAAGACCAAAGCGGCGACGACGCGGCGGATCCTCCTGCCGACCTGCCGCCCCCAGGTCGCAACCGGCGCGATGCTCGGCCTCGGCCGGATCATCGGCGACACCGCGATCATCGTCGTCCTCCTCGGCGCGACCCAGAACTTCGCCCCGGTCGAAGGAGCCGCCTTCCCGTTCGACTACCTGCGCGGGGCCGGCACCACCCTGACCAACTTCGTCTACGAGGCCTCCCCCACCGGAAACCTCAATCAGCCGCAGAAAGCCTACGCGGCGGCTTTCGTCCTGCTGCTGATGGTCCTGGCCCTGAATGCGGCCGTCGACGTCGTCCATCGCCGCGCCAGAAAGGTTGGAACGTGGAGTCACTGACCCCAGACGCCTCGGAGTACCGACTGGCCATCGACCCCACGGGCTCGCGGCAGCCGGCCGGCCCGCCGCCGATCCGGCGCATCCCGCTCGAGGACCCCGAGCCGGCGACCGAGGTGCTGCCGCCGGTCGGCGACGCCGGGCATGCTCCCCAGGGCAGCGGCTTCACCGCGGCCAGGCGCTCGATCAAAGCGCCGCAGTTCTCCATCCGGCGGATGGAGATCGACGACGTCTCGGTCCACTACGGCGCCAAAGCGGCGGTGAAAAACGTCTCGCTGCCGGTGCGCCAGGGCGAGGTGCTGGCGCTGATCGGTCCCTCCGGCTGCGGCAAGACGACGCTGCTGCGCTCGCTCAACCGGCTCACGGAGCTGACCACGAGCGCCCGCCTCAGCGGCCGCATCCTCCTCGACGACCTCGACATCACCCAGATCGAGCCGACCCTGTTGCGGCGCCGGGTGACGATGGTCTTCCAGCAGCCGAA
>DASTGL010000089.1:0-2915 GCA_035719145.1 Solirubrobacterales bacterium | reverse complement strand
CGGGGCGGGGGCCGCGAAGCAGGTGTGGACCTTGTGCTGCTTGTCGAGGTCCGACGCCGGGATGTTCCAGATGAAGTAGCTGACGGCGCCGATCGAGTTGAAGACGGTCGCCTCCGCGTCGATCACCTGCTGCCAGAACTTGCTCGAGGAGAAGCGCTCGACGTAGGCGACGCGGCCGCCGGCGACGAGGGCCGGGTAGCCGGACAGCACCTGGGCGTTGGAGTGGAACAGCGGCAGGCAGCTGAAGAAGGTGTCCTCCGAGAGGGACTCCACCGTCTTGCCGGCGGTCGCCGACACCACCTCGAGCAGGCCGCGGGCCGAGAAGTAGTCGGCGGCGTTCTGCTTGATGACGCCCTTCGAGCGGCCGGTCGTGCCCGACGTGAACATGATCCGGGCGTCGTCGGTCCACTTGTACTCGACCCCGTCCGGCTCGCCGTCGGAGCCCTCGCCGAGGAGGGCGGTGAGCGGCTCCCACTTCCACTTGCCCGGGTCGGGGCCCGCCTGGTTGCCGGTCTGCATCACGATCACGTGCTCGAGCAGCGGCAGCTCGTCCTTGATCAGGTCGAGCCGGTCCAGGTACAGGTCCGAGATGAACAGCTTCTTCGCCTCGACGAGGTTGATCGTCCAGGAGAGGAAGTCGCCCTTGTAGGCGGTGTTGATCGAGCTCATCACCGCGCCCGCCTTGAGGATCCCGAACCAGACCGGGAGGAACTCCTCACAGTTCGGGAGCATCACGCTGACGGACTCGCCCGGCTGGACGCCGCGCGCGATCAGCGCGTTGGCGATCCGGTTGGCGCGGGCGTTCACCTCGCCGTAGCTCACCCACGGGTTGTCGGCGAACTTGAGGAACTCCCGGTCGGGGGTCTCGGTCGCCCGCTTCTTCAGGATCTCCGCGAGGACCCACTTGGTGGGGTCCTCCTTCGCGTACCAGTCGCTCCAGTCGGCCATCGTCTTCTCGCTCCCCCTTGGCGCGCGCTTACGGTGCCCCGCCGCCTAGGCGGCGACGAACTTGGGCAGGGTGATCTCGTCGGTGACGTCGTGGAACACGACGCGGACCTTCATCCCGATGGACACGTCCTCGGGGTCGATCGACGGGTAGTCCGGCTCGTCCTTGACGAGGTTGGACATCATCCGGACCCCCTCGTCCAGGTCGATCAGGGCGACGACGTGCGGCGGGTCGCCCTTGTAGGCCTTGCTCGGCCCGATGTAGTGGATCGAGTAGGTGTAGACGGTCCCGGTGCCCTTCGACTCGACGTAGTTGACGGGGTCGAGGGTGCCGGGGGTCAGGGCCCGCGGGTACCAGAACGGGGTGCCGTCGGCGTCGACCGGCAGCAGCAGCTTGTGCTCGCGGGTGCCGGCCCAGAAGGTCTCGCCCTCGGGCCGCAGGTCGGGCAGGGGCTTGGTGTACGCGGGCTTGGTGCTCTCGGTGCTCATCGTCTCTCCCCGTGCCCTAGGCCGCCGAGGGCGGCTCGCTCGACAGGACCAGCGCGCTCGTCGCGGCGAGGATGCCGCCCGAGCCGTTCGTGATGGCGAGCTTCGCGTCGGGCACCTGGTGGTTGCCGCCGCCGCGGTCCGTGTCGTCGGCCTCGCCGCGCAGCTGCAGCACGGCCTCCACGATGTGGTGCATCGCGCCGAGGTGGGCCTGGCGGATGAGGCCGCCGTGGGTGTTCATCGGGAGTTTCCCGCCGAGCTTGGCGTTCCCCTCGAGCACCCAGTCGCCCGCCTCGCCGGGGCCGCAGATGCCGAAGCCCTCCAGGGCGATCAGCGGCGTGAAGCTGAACGAGTCGTAGATCTCGGCGACGTCGAGGTCCTGCGGCGTGACGCCGGCGACCTCCATCGCCCGGCGGCCGGCGCGGCCGAGGCCCTGGCGGACGCCGTCGACCCCGTGGGCGCTGGTGATGTACTGGTGCGAGTAGCCCTCGCCGATGCCGGTGATGTAGACCGGCGTGCGCTTCATGCCCTTCGCCCGCTCGGCGGTGGTGACCAGGAACGCGGCGGCGCCGTCGGACACCAGCGAGCAGTCCATCGCGTGGAACGGCGTGGCGATCCAGCGGTCGTTCATGACGTCATCGACGGTGACGACGTCGCGGAGCATCGCGTTCCACTTCAGGTGGGCGTGCTCGGACTGGGTCGCGACCACCGCGGCGAGCGCCTCCTGCGGGACGTCGTGCTCGTACATGTAGCGCTGGGCGAGCAGGCCGTAGCCGCCGATGGTGGTGAGGCCGTAGGGGGCCTCGTAGGCGCCGTGGCTCATCTCACGCGCCATCGCGATCATCCCGGAGGAGCTGATCCCCGACCGGGTGTTGTCGCCGCGGACGCAGAGGACCACCTCCGCCAGGCCGGCGTCGATCGCGAGGGCCGCCTGGACCGCCATCAGGGGAGCGGTCGCGCCGCCGACGGCGACGGAGGCGAAGTAGCCGGGCTCCATCCCGAGGTAGTCCGCGAAGGTCGTCGCGTGCATCAGCGTCGACTCGACGAACGAGAACGCCGTGACCATCCCGTCGACGTCGGCGAGGGTGATGCCCGCGTCGTCGAGGGTGATCTTGGTCACCTCGGCGAGGAGCTGGAACGAGCCGCGCCCCTCCAGCTTGCCCTGCTCGGTCTCCCCCACCCCGGCGATGACGATGCCCTTGCGGAGCATCCGCCGGGCCTCGGCCAGGTTGGGCGTGGCCTCGCTCATCCATCCTCCTCGTGGTCGGCTGTCGGACCAACCGAAGGGGCTCCGGCGCCCGGAGGGCCGCCGAGTGACGGGAGGCTGCGCAGGGCCGGAGGCACGCCGGGTTGGGCCGGTGCGGACGAGAACCCTACAGGGCGGTGCCGGGTGGCGTGCGAGACCCGTGCGGTACCATCCCGCCGACCTCCGCACCCGGCTTCCCAAGGAGCGCACGACTGTGTCCTCGGACCCCAATTACGAC
>DASTGL010000088.1:0-2473 GCA_035719145.1 Solirubrobacterales bacterium | reverse complement strand
GATGGACGAGGGCATCGGCGCCGCCGATGCGGATGTCGCCGCCGCAGTCGACGATGAAGCGCGAGTAGCCGCGCAGGTTGGCGGCGAGCATGTCGGCGGCGAGGCCCTTGCCGGTTCCGCCGGTGTCGAAGCGCAGGCCGGGGGGCCGGAGGACCTCACCCGCCTCGTCATCGACCTGAAAGCCGCGCCAGCGCTGCTCGGGGCGCGGGCTCGCCGGCCGCCGCGCGGGCGCGCCGGAGAGCGCCTCGCCGAGCGGCAGGCCGGCCATGCCGGCGCGCGAGGCGACATAGCCCGCCTGCTCGATCTCTCCGACCAGAGTCGGGTCGACGAGGCCGCCGCTGCGCTCGGCGGCAAAGAGGCCCGCCTCGATCGCCCGCCGCATCAGCTCCGAGGCGGGCACGCGCTCGCGCGGGTCGGCGTTGAGGTGGGAGAGCTCGCTCTCGGGCTTGAAGCGCGAGAGCGTCGCGTCGAAGTCTTCGACGAAGCGCCGGCCCTGCTCGGCGGCCACATCCGCCGGCGCCATCCCCGGCCCGGGCTCGCCGATCAGCAGCCGCACATGGCTGCCCATCGCGTCGAAGGTGAGGTCGTGTTCGCCCATCAGGAGGCCCCCGTCGTCACCGCGGCGCCAGAGGAGTAAGAGGAGCTGCTGATCGGCCCGCTGCTGATCGTGTTGCGGCCAGGACTGGGGACGATCGTCGTCACCACCCGCCGTTTGACCACCTTGCGCACCTGCACCGTCTGCGCAGTCGGCCGGCTCGCCTGCTGTTCGAGCGAGAAGCGGTAGACGAGCAGGGCGAAGAGCGCGGCGAAGAGGAGGATCGAGCCCCAGAAGACGAGGCTCGCCCGCGGCCGTCTGGCGGCGGTCCTAGTCATCGGCGCCACCGCCCCCGCCGTCACCACGCTCGACCTCGCCGCCACCGCCGCCGGTGCCGCTGGCGCCGGTGCTGACCGGAGCGGTTTCGGCGCTGCCGCCGCCCGCGCTCGCCCCGCTGCTCGTGGTCGTGACCGGGGCGGGAGCCGAGCCGCCGCCGGAGCCGGCGCCGCTCGAGTGGGTCGTGACCGGGGCGCTGCCGGAGCCGCTCGTGTGGTGCGAGCCGCCGCCGCTCGAGTGGGTGGTGACCGGCCCGCCGGAGCCGTGGCCGCCGCCGGCGTGGTGAGACCCGCCACCGCTGCTGTGCGTGGTCACGGGGGCGCTGCCGGAGCCAGAGCCCGTCGAGGCCGAGGAGGCGCCGCTGCTCCCGGTGCTGACCGGGGTCGAGGAGTAGCTGGAGCCCGAAGCCGAGCCCGCAGACGACGAGCCGGTGGTGGCGCTGCCGTACGAGCCCCCCGCACCGGCGCCGCCGTAGGTGCCGCTGGGGCCGCCGCCCGCCGGCGGGTGCTTCGGCTTCGCATGCTTGGTGACGTGGATGGTGCGGTGGATGACCTTGGTGTGGACGAGCGGCCGGTCGGCGACCGGCTTGCTCGGCGCCTGGCCTCCCTGGCTCAGAGCCAGCCCTCCCAGGCCGCCGAGGCCGATCATGGTGGCCCCGGCTGCGACTTTGGCTTTGACGTTCTTCACGGCGTTCCCCCTCTTGGAAGCTTGCGATCGCAGTCTGCGCGCCGCGCCTGCAAGAGCGGGAAAGCGCCGGGTAAAGCCCTGGCAAAACCTCTCCCCTGCTCCCGGAAATGCCCGCGATGGGCCGTACAGTGGACTGATGCCAACCCAGTCGCCAGGCGGCCGCATCCTCGTCGTCGAGGACGAGGAATCGATCTCCCAGCCGTTCGCGGAGGCGCTGCGGCGAGCCGGCTTCGAGGCCGTCGTCACCGGCACCGCCGCCGGGGCGATCGAGCTCGCCGACTCCGAGGAACCGGACCTGGTGATGCTCGACCTCGCCCTCCCCGACGGCGACGGCCGCGACGTCTGCCGCGAGCTGCGCCGCCGCTCCGACGTGCCGATCGTGATGCTGACCGCGCGCGGGACCGAGATGGACAAGATCGTCGGCCTCGAGCTCGGCGCCGACGACTACGTGGTCAAGCCGTTCAGCGCCGCCGAGGTGATCTCCCGCATCCGCGCCGTCCTGCGCCGCAGCGCTCCGCGCGAGAACGGCGCCGGCGAAAAGGCGAAGCCGGTCCGGGTCGGCGAGGTCGAGCTCGACCCGGCGGCGCGGATCGCCCGCTTCCGCGGCGAGGAGCTCGAGCTCTCGCGCAAGGAGTTCGATCTGCTGGCGGTGCTGATGCGAAACGGCGGCCGCGTCGTCACCCGCGAGGACCTGATGTCCGAGGTCTGGGACACCAACTGGTTCGGCTCGACCAAGACGCTCGACGTCCACATCGGCTGGCTGCGGCGCAAGCTCGACGACAACCCCACCGACCCCACTTACATCGAGACGGTCCGCGGCGTCGGCTTCCGCTTCGCCGCGCCGGAGGACGAGGACCCGGACCGCTGAGTCTCCGGGCGACTCTCCTGCTGGCGCTGGCCTACGTCCTGCTGCTG
>DASTGL010000087.1:0-2500 GCA_035719145.1 Solirubrobacterales bacterium | reverse complement strand
GGAGTCTGCCGGACCCGCCCCCCAGCAATCGTTGAGCCAGGTCTGGCAGTTCCCGAGCCATCCGCGACCGCGGCACGACAAGGTCGACCCCGGCCGCTTCGGCCGCTTCCTTGGTCGCCACGTCGACATGCGAGTAGTAGCCGAGGACCGGCATCCCCAGACCGACCAGCGCCTCCGGGTTCTCGACGTCGAGGTCGGCGACGATCAGGTCTTTGCCGTCCCAGGTCGTCTCCTCGATCGACGGTGAGGTAGTCACCTCGTGCCCGGCGGCGCTCAGTTGCGCCTCGACCTTGGAGCCGAGCATCAGATCGGCGGAGATGCTGAGGACGCTGGCCACTACAGCGAGCGGCGCTGGCGGAACTCTTCGCGGACGCTCTCCGGCCGGCCCCACATCTGCACGACCTCCGACCGCCCCTCGCGCACCTCAGCCACCCGCAGCTCGCCGGCAACCCCGCCGGCATCCAGCCTCTCCAGCACGCCCATCACCGTCTCCGCCGCAGCGGCGTGACCGAAGCTGTGGGCCACCAACAGCCGCCAATGCCAGCTGTCCGCCTCAGGGTGCTGGTAGACCTGCGCGTTGACCTGGCTCAGCGCGACGGCCGTGTCGACGTACTGGGACATGTCCTCGATCCGCAGGTCGCACTCCAAATCCGTCCAGTCCGACGGCAGGGTGTCGAGGATCTGCTGGAAGTCGTCAGCAAGGGCCATTAGCCCAAGGCTAGCTGGACGAGCAAGAAGGCGTTCAGGCCGATGATCAGGCCTGCCAGCGCTCCCGCGATCGCGGTCAACCACCGCGGGTTCACGAGGTCGCCCATGATCTTCTTGTTGGCGGCGATCATCAGCAGGGGGACCAGGGCAAAGGGGATGCCGAAGGAAAGGACCACCTGGCTGCCGACCAGGGCTTCGGTCGGGTCGAGGCCGATCGCGAGGACGAAGAGGGCCGGGGCGAGGGTGATCGCGCGGCGCAGGAAGAGCGGGATCTGGCGTCTGATGAAGCCCTGCATCACCACCTGCCCCGCCATCGTCCCGACCGAGGAGGAGGCGAAGCCGGAGGCGAGGAGGGCGATGCCGAAGATCGTCGCGGCGCGGTCGGAGACGAGCGTCTGCAGCCCTTCGTAAGCACCGTCGATCGAGTCGACGCCGGTGAGGCCGCTGCTGTGGAAGAGGGCGGCGGCGACGATCATCATCGCCAGGTTGACCAGCCCGGCGAGCGAGAGGGCGATCACCACGTCGACCTTCTCGAAGTTGAGGATGCGCTTGCGCTCGGCCGAGTCGCGGCCGACGATCCGCCGCTGGGTCAGCGCCGAGTGCAGGTAGATGACGTGCGGCATCACCGTCGCGCCGATGATCCCGGTCGCCAGCAGCAGGCTCTCGCTGCCGGCGAAGCCCGGGAGGACGAGGTGCTTGGCGACTTCGCCGCCGTCGGGGCTGGCGTCGAAGAGCTCGTAGACGAAGGAGGCGACGACGATCCCGACCAGGACCGAGATCCCCGCCTCGAGGCGGCGGAAGCCCGCCTGCTGCAGGCCGAGGATCGTGAAGGCGCCGACCCCGGCGAGGATCCCGGCCGGGAACAGCGGGATCCCGAAGAGGAGGTTGAGGCCGAGGGCGGCGCCGACGATCTCGGCGACGTCGCAGGCCATCGCCACCAGCTCGGCCTGCAGCCAGAGGCCGATCGAGGTGCGGCGGCTGAAGCGCTCGCGACAGAGCTCGGCGAGGTTCATGCCGGTCGCGATCCCGAGCTTCGCCGACTGCGTCTGCACCAGCATTGCGATCAGGTTGGCCGAGAGGACGACCCAGAGCAGCAGGTAGCCGAACTTGGCCCCGCCGGCGATGTTGGTGGCGAAGTTGCCGGGGTCGATGTAGGCGACGGCGGCGACGAAGGCCGGGCCGAGGAAGGGCCAGAAGCGGCGCAGGCCGCTCTGGTGACCGTCAAGCGAGCGGTAGGCCGCGGCGGCGACCGCGGCCTCGCCGGGCAGCACGTCCTCGGGCCGCACTCCCCGCGCCCGCAGCTCCTCGACCACCGCTTCGCCCGGCGGCGGCGCCGGCTTCACGCCTTGCCCCAGGTCGGCGGCAGCAGGTCGGGGCCGGGGATCGGGGTCCCATGCGGGTCGTGGCGCGGTTCGCCGAGCTTCGCGGCGATCAGCTCCTCCAGCTCCTCGGAGATGTAGTGCTCGAGCACCTCCGCCTCCTCGTGGACGCGGTCCTCGGGCATCCCCAGCGCCTCGGAGAGGTAGGCCTCGATCAGCCGGTGGTGGCGGATCACCTCGAGGGCGACCTTCTCCCCCGCAGGCGTCAGGCTGACGCCCTTGTAGGGCAGGTAGCTGACGAGGCCGAGCTCGGCGAGCTTCTTCAGCATCGAGGTCGCGGTCGCCGGCGTCACTCCCAGCCGCTGCGCGACCTCACCGTTCAGGACGAGCCCGTCGCGCTCCTGGGAGATCGCGTAGATCGTCTTCGCGTAATCCTCTATCGCCTGAGAGTTAGACACGTCTAAATCGAAAGT
>DASTGL010000086.1:0-6354 GCA_035719145.1 Solirubrobacterales bacterium | reverse complement strand
GTCGCGAACCCAGCGCAGGACCAGGTTCTGGTCGACATGCGTGCGGGCGTACCCGCCGGTGTAGTCGCGCATGATCGCGGCGAGGCCGCGGAACTGCTCGGGCGTGAGGTCGCCGCGGGTGACCTTGACCTCGACCGTGCTGAAGCCGTCCTGGCGCTGCGGCTCGACGTTCCCCTGAAGGAAGCGCTCGAACTCGGTGCGGTCGCCGTTCGGCGAGGAGGGGGCCAGCGGCGCCTCGGGGGCGTTGGCCTCCTCGTCGGGGGCGTAGCTGAGGCGCTCGACCAGCTCCGGGCCGAATTCGCGCTCCTCGACCCACTCGCCCTTGAGCTCCTCGTCGACGAGCTCGCGGAAGGCGTCCATGCCGATCTTGTCGACGAGGACCTTGATCCGGGCGCGGGCGCGGTTGACGCGCAGCCAGTCCTGGCGGTCGAAGATGCGGAAGACGGCCTCGGCGACCTTGAGGTAGTCGCCGTTGTCGGCCTCGACGAACTCGTAGAGCGTCGGGGCGACGCGGGCCATGATCGAGGTGCCGCCGCCGACCCGGACCTCGAAGCCCTTGACCCCGTCCTTTTCGACGGAGAGGAAGGCGATGTCGTGGATGCCGCTGATCGCCCGGTCCGCGGCGGAGCCGGTGAACGAGGTCTTGATCTTGCGCGGCATCAGCTGCGTCGTCGGGTGGCGGACGAAGTAGCGGACGTAGGCGGTGCCGTAGGCCGTCGGGTCGAAGACCTCGTCGGCGGCGACGCCGGCCCAGGGGTCGCCGGTGACGTTGCGGACCGTGTTGCCGCAACCCTCGCGCGAGGAGAGGCCCGCTTCGGCGATCTCCCGCAGCAGCAGCTCGGTGTCGCGAAGCGGCACGTGATGGATCTGGATGTTCTGGCGGGTGGTGATGTGCCCTTTGTTCAGCGGCGCGTACTTCTCGACCACGCTGGCGAAGGAGTCCATCTGCTCCGGCGTGACCCCGCCGAACGGAAGCTTGATCCGGATCATCTGGACGTCGGCCTGGCGCTGGCCGTAGACGCCCTGTTTGAGGCGGAAGCCGATGAACTGGTTCTCCTCCAGCTCGCCGGAGAGGAACTGCTCGGCTTCGTTGTCGAAGTCGTCGAACTCGCGCTCGATGATCGGGATGACGTGGCCGGGGACGTTCTCGTAGGTCTCGGGGTTCTCGAGGGACCCGGGCCGGCCCTTGCCCCGCTGCTCCTTGTTCTCTGCGACGGCTACCTCCATGGGCAGAAAGGTAGCAAAGCTGACCGGGATTCAGGTATTTAATTTCCTGAGCGGTCGGAAGAGGGGGGAAAGTAGCTGCAAATCAGCTGTGGGACGGTTTTTTCTGCGCCTGGAGGATCGCCGCGGCCTCGCCGGACTCGGCGACGTAGCCGCCCTCGGGCTCGAGCGGCAGGTCGTCTTCGCTCCAGCCGACGATCCCCTCGCTCAGCTTGACGGCGTCGAAGCCGGCCTCATTAAGGGCAGCCGTTGCCATTGAGGAGCGGTTGCCGCCGCGGCAGTAGACGACCACCGGGCGGTCTTTGTCGATCTCGCCGGTGCGCTGGGGCAGCTCCGGCAGCGGCAGGTGCTCGGCACCGGCGATGTGACCGGCGTTCCACTCGTGGTCGGCGCGCACGTCAACCAGCTGCGCCCCTTCGTCGAGGAGCTTGCGGGCCTCCTCGCGCGAGACCTCCCTGGCCTCCCCCTGCGGTGCCTCCGCCATCAGTCGACCTCCGTTCCCTCGATCAAGAATGCGACGCGGACGTGGGCGCGGTACTCGTCGAGGTTCTCACCGCGGATGCCGGTGGAGACGATGTCGACCGCGCGGATGTTGCGCAGCGAGCCCTGCGCCTGCAGCAGCGCCTGTTTGGCGGCGTCGTCGGTCGACGTCTTGGAACTGCCGACGAGCTCGATGATTTTCACGACAGCCATGCCGAACCTCCTCGTAGGTCCTCGATCGTCTCCTTGGCGCTGATCCCCTCCAGGTAAGCGGCCCGCTGCCAGGCGGGCGTTGCCGGCGCCTCCTCAGCGGGAACGCCCGCGAACTCGGCCTCGAACTGCGCGATCGCCGCGGCCACAGCCGCGGCCTCGTCCCCTTGAGCGGTCTTCCGTGCCACGACCGGAAGCCTAGTTCAAGGAGCGCGAAGTTCGTGGCTGAGCCGGTGACAAACCCCTCGGGGGACGCGCCGGAATGCGTGGCCGCTTTACCTCGTGGTCGTCTCCGGCCGAAGTTCTTGCCGGCGGCGCTCGAACAGCGCGCCGAGGTTGCGGAGGACGGCCCGTGGTTCCCGCTTGAACCGCGGGCCCGTGACCCGGATCATCTCGACCCCCAGCAGCTTCAGCTCCTCCTGGCGGCGCCTGTCGCGCTCGAAGGCGGCGCGGCTGCCATGCGTCTCGAAGAGGTCGAGTTCGACCGCGAAGCGAAAGTCCGGCCAGTAGGCGTCGAGCTCGAACTCGGCGATGTTGAAGTTCATCGAGGGAGCGGGGAGCCCGGCAGCATTGACCGCCTGCCGAAAGCGCTGCTCGAACTTCGAGCGCGTGAACGCAGGATCGGGCCGATAGATCGCCATTGCCCGCGCAAGTCGCCCCCGGCCACGATGGCCTCCGGAGCGACCAAGAAGATCCTCGACCGCCCGCACATCGAGCAGGTCCCGATCTTCGGCGCGCTCCAGATATCCCTCCAGCTGCTCGGGCCGCGCCCGGATCGCCAGATCGAGCAGGACCCGCGGAACGGCGGTCACCGGGATCCCTTGGCATACGCCTCGATCCTCCTCAGCCAGGATCGACGAGAAGTGAACGACGAACCGCCGCTTCGCGCGCCGCCGAGTAGGCGCCGTCACATGCATCACATCCGGCGTAAACCGCAACAGCCCCCAGAGATAGGCAGCGGAGAAGTGGCTGGCCACAGCCCGCCAAGGAGCAGCCTCATCAGGTTCCGCCGCAAGCACCGCAGCCCAACACCTCGAGTACCAAGTCAGCTTCCGGTGCCCCACGGCATAGACCCGGTGATGAAGCGGGAGAAAGCGACCTCGGTCGGCTTCTTTGACGATCAACTTCCGCGAGTAGCCAAGCCTGCGGAGCTGCCCGGCAGACACCACGCCGTGCTGGCCCGTAGCCAATCGGCTCAACGAGGGTGGCGTTCGTCTTTTGTTCCCCATGCGAGGTACAAAGGACGAACGCCGGGGTAGTTCTCCCCCGCGGCCGAGGCATTTCCCCGGAACCTCCGGCGGGTGGCGACGATGCGGGTGCCTCGTCCTGCGGCGGGCTACCGCCTCGGTCTCGTCAGCCGTTTAGGCCGGGGACTGGGTGGCCGTGCTTGATGGTGGCGCAGTTGAAGGGTTCGGGGTCGAAGCTGTCGGTCAGGGCTCGGCCGGCGGGTTCGCCGGTGCCTTCGATTTCCTTGGTTTCGGTTTTGCCGCCCTTGCCTTTGACTTTGACTTCGCGGGGCGGGGTGCCGCGGCCACATTGGATCGAGAAGTCGCGGACGCCGTCCCGGGCGTCGATGATGTCGTCACCGCCGTTGCCGTAGAAGCGGTCCGCGCCCGGCTGGCCGAGCATCGCGTTGGGGCCGCTGTCGCCGATCAGGACGTCCCAGTCGAAGGAGCCCTCCATGTCCTCGTCGGTCGGAGAGAGGTGGACCGGGTGGCAGTTCTTCACCGTCGTCACCCAGGCTTTGTGCTGCGGGAAGGAGATGATCAGAAGGCCCGGATGCGCCTGCGTCTCGGCGAAGGAGGCGTCGTCGCGGCCGGGGCCGCCGACCAGCGCCCCGCCCGCGCAGCCGCCGCCGGCCGCCAGCAGGTCGCCGTTGCCTTCGCCGTAGAGGAAGGTCGGCCCGGGCAGGCCGCCGACCAGCCCGTCGGCTCCGTCACCCCCATATATGTGGTCCGATCCCGGGCCCGACTCGACCAAGTCGTCCTCGGGGCCCGCGTGGATCGTGTCGTTGCCGAGGCCGCCGGCGAAGCGGACGCTGCCGACCTCCAGCAGCGAGCCTTCGACCCGGAGGCTGTCGTTGCCGGGGCCGAGGTCGGCCATCAGCCAGCGAGCCGGGCCGTTCGCGGGGCAGGTGACGGTGTCTGGGTCGTGTACGGCGTGGGAGCAGCCGGCGCTTATCGCGAGACCGGCTTTGGCGGTGACGCTGAAGGTCTCGCTTTCTTCGTCATAGGCGACGAAGAACTGGTCGCGGCCGCCGCCGCCGATCACCTGCAGCCCGGCGCCGCCTCCAGGCGTCGGGTCGAGCTGGACGTAGGCGCTTCCTTTCGGCGGCGCTTCCTTCCCGCAGGAGGCGGTGCGGCCTTTCGCCCCCTCGCAGCCATCGCTCCCCTGGCCGCCTTCGAGCGTGTCGGGACCGCCGCCGCCGACGAGGTGGTCGTCGCCCGGCCCACCGTTGATCACGTTGCCCTGCGGGCTGCCGATCAGGGTGTCGCGGAAGGCCGAGCCTTCGAGGCTCTCGAAGCCGAAGAGCTTGTCGTGGCCGTCGCCGAAGGCTTTGTGCGCTTTCAGCGAGGCCCAGACCCCGCTGCCCTTGCCGCCGGCGCGGGCGGTGGCGAAGGAGGCGATGTCGCCTTTGCCGGCGCCGCCGGACATGCGGTCGTAGCCGTAGTCGCCGTGGACGAGGTCTTCGTTGCCCGGGCCGCCGTTGACGAGGTCGATACCGAGATCGCCGGCCACCTCGTCGTTGGGCCCGGCGCCGCCGAGGATCTTGTCGTCGCCGAGATCGCCGTTGACCTGGTCGCTGCCGCCGCCGCCGTCGACTTCGTCGTTGCCGCGGCCGCCGTGGATCTGGTCGTTCCCCGGCCCGCCGCAGATCAGGTCGTTGCCGAGGCTGCCGTAGATCAGGTCGTCGCCGCCCGCGCCCCAGATCACGTCGCGCTCCGGCGTCCCCTGGAGGACGTCGTTGCCGTCGGTGCCGACGAGCGTCGCCTTGCGGCCATGGCAGCGCGGCAGGTCTTCTTCCTGCGCCCGAGTTGCCGCAACCGCGCTCACCGCGCAAGCGGCGAAGGCGAACACCAGCAGGATGAGAATGGCCCCCCGGAAGCGACTCACGAGGGCTGAAGCCTATTCGTCGCCGCCGACTTCATCGCGTGGTTCCTTTGTCGTCCATATCCGGACAAAGGAACCACGCGATTGCGCTGCGGAGTCTCAGGCGCTGCGGATCAGCTTCTTGTTGACGAACTCGTCGGCGCCGTAGCGACCGAGCTCGCGGCCGAAGCCGGAGCGCTTGAAGCCGCCGAAGGGCAGCTCGGGGGCGTCGGCGCCGACCAGGTTGACGTAAACCATCCCGGCTTCGATCCGGTCGGCGACGCGGTCGGCCTGCTCCTTGTCGGTCGTCATCACGTAGGAGCCGAGCCCGAACGGGGTCTGGTTGGCGAGCTCGACCGCCTCCTCCTCGGAGCCGACCTTGTAGACCTGCGCAACCGGTCCGAAGAACTCTTCCTGGGAGGCCTCGTCGCCCGGCTTGATCCCGGTGAGGATCGTCGGTTCGAAGAAGTTGCCGTCGCGGTTGCCGCCAACGACCACCTCGGCCCCGTTGGCGACCGCCTTCTTCACCTGCTCCTCGAGCCGGTCGGCGGCAGTCTGCGAGGAGAGCGGGCCGACCTCGGTGTCCTCGGAAGTCGGGTCGCCCGGCTTCGCCGCCTCGAGCTTCTCGCGGAACTTGGCGAGGAAGTCGTCGTAGAGCTCGTCTACGACGATGAACCGCTTCGCCGCGTTGCAGGACTGGCCGGTGTTGTCGAGCCGCGCTTCGGCCGCCGCGGTCACCGCTTCATCGAGATCGTCGGTGCCGAGGAGGATGAACGGGTCGGAGCCCCCCAGCTCCAGCACGACCTTCTTCAGGTGCTTGCCGGCGATCGAGGCGACGGCGGAGCCGGCGCGCTCGGAGCCGGTCACCGACACCCCGTGCACGCGCGGGTCGGCGATCACCCACTCGATCTGCTCGTTGCTCGCGTAGACGTTCTCGTAGCAACCCTCGGGGAAGCCGGCGTCGTCGAAGATCTTCTGCATCGCCTCGGCCGATTCCGGGCACTGGGGGGCGTGCTTGAGCAGGATCGTGTTGCCGATCACCAGATTCGGGCCGGCGAAGCGAGCCACCTGGTAGTAGGGGAAGTTCCAGGGCATGATTCCGAGCAGGACGCCGAAGGGGCTGCGGCGGATCACCGCGGTGCCCTCGCCTTCGGAGAGCTGGATCGGCTCGTCGGCCATCAGGTCCTCGGCGTTGTCGGCGTAGAAGCCGTAGATCATCCCGGCGAAGTCGACCTCCATCAGCGCCTGCTCGATCGGCTTGCCCATCTCGCGGACGATGATCTGGGCCAGCTCCTGCGCACGTTCGCTGTGAATCTCGCCAACCCGGCGGATCGCGGCGGCGCGCTCCTC
>DASTGL010000085.1:0-5558 GCA_035719145.1 Solirubrobacterales bacterium | reverse complement strand
GGGGTTGGTTTCCGAAGGGGAGAGTGTAGAGGGCCGCTAGGTCTCGCGGGCCGCCGCCAGCGCCGCCTCGAGCTCCTCGGGCAGCGGCGAGGAGAAGCTCAGAAGCTCGCCGCTCACCGGATGGGAGAAGGCGAGCCGGTGGGCGTGGAGGAACTGCCGCCGCAGGCCGTAGCGCTCGGCGCCGCCGTAGGTCGTGTCGCCGGTCAGCGGGTGGCCGATCGCGGCGAAGTGGGCGCGGATCTGGTGGGTGCGGCCGGTCTCCAGGCGCGCCTCCAGGTAGCTCTCGCGCGGCAGCAGCTCCAGCACCTCGAAGTGGGTGCGCGCCTGCCGCGAGGCGGCGCCGGAGACGGCCATCCGGTGCCGTTGGCGGGCGGCGCGGCCGATCGGGGCGTCGATCGTCCCGGTGCGGGAAGCGAGGCGCCCGCCCGCCAGCGCCAGGTAGACCCGCTCGACCTCGCGCCTGCGCACCGCCTCCTGCAGCGCCGCGTGGGTCACGTCGTCGCGCGCGACCACCAGCAGGCCGCTGGTGCCCTTGTCGAGGCGGTGGACGATCCCCGGCCGCTCCGGGTCCCCGCCGCCGCCGAGGATCTCCCCCAGCTCGTCGACCAGGGTCGGGCCGCTGTGTGAGGGCGCCGGGTGGACGACCAGTCCGGCCGGCTTGTCGACCACCGCCAGCTGCTCGTCGAGGTGGACGACCCGCAGCCGCGGCTCAGCCACCGCCCGCCTCCGGCTGCGTCTCCTTTTCCTTCTCGGCGTCGCGGAAGTAGAGGTAGACGAGCAGCAGCACCCCGAGCGTGATCGAGACGTCGGCGAGGTTGAAGGCGGGCCAGGAGCCGACGACGATGAAGTCGGTGACGGCGCCGGCGCGAATCCGGTCGGCGAGGTTGCCGATCGCGCCGCCGGCCACCAGGCCCACCGCCACCCACATCCCGGGCCGCCGCGGGTTGCGGGCGAAGAGGTAGCCGACCACCGCCAGGGCGATCGCGGTGGTCGCCACCAGCTTCACCCCGGCGCCCCCGGCGAGCCCGAAGGCGACGCCGCGGTTGTGCGAGAGGGTCAGTTCCAGCGGTCCCAGCACCTCGACGTACTGGCCGGGAACCAGGTGCGCCTCGATCGCCGCCTTCGCTGCCTGGTCAGCTGCGACGACGAGACCGCAAACCACCCCGGCGAGGCCCCAGGCGCGCGCGGTGGCGGAGCTCATTCAAGGATCGCGCCGATGATGATCGAGTCGAGCACGCCGAGCACGATCAGGGCCACCATCGGGCTGAGGTCGATGCTGATCGGCCCGCTGCCGATCGGCCGCAGGATCCGCCGGAAGATGTTTATGTAGGGGTCGGTGGTTTCGCGGATGAAGTTGATCACCGCCTGCGACCAGAGGCTGAACGGCATCCGCGGAATGAACGAGAGGACGATGTTGGCGAAGATGAGGATGAAGTAGACGATGAATAGCGCCTGCACGTAGTCGGCGACGTCACCGCGGTTGAGGGCGAATGGGATCACCCCCTCATTCTCTCCAATGAGGCGCGCACGGCAGCCGCGAAGGCCTCGCGGGCGCCTTCGCGGTCGAGCGCTTCCAGCCCCTTCTCGGTGCTGCCCCCCGGCGAGGCGACCGCCTTGCGGACCGCGGCGGGGTCGTGGCGGCGCAGGAGCTCGGCGGTGCCGGCGGCGGTCTCGACCACCAGCTCGCGCGAGAGGTCGGGGTCGAGCCCGTCGGCGGCGCCGGCCTCGGCAATCGCCTCGACCGCCAGCGCCAGGTAAGCAGGCGAGCAGCCCATCACCGCGGTGGCGGCGTCGAAGTCCGCCTCGGGCAGCTCGACCACTCGTCCCAGCAACTCCAGCTTCGCCCGCGCCCCGGCGCCGACCGAGCCGGCGACGCAGAGGACGCCCTGGCGCACCTCGACGCCGACGTTCGGCATCACCCGCAGCACCTGCTCGGCGCCCGGCAGCGCCGCTCGCAGCCGCTCCAGCGGCGTAGCCGCCAGGACCGAGACGATCTCCTTCGCCTCAGCCAGCTCCGGCGCCACCTCCTCCAGCTTGTTCGGCTTCACCGCCAGCAGCACGAGATCGGCCTGCGAGGCGATCTCCGCGTTGGAGGCGACCTCGCCCCCGAGCTCGGCGGCGAGAGTCTGCGCCCGCCCCGAGCCGCTGTCGGAGAAGAGCATCCGCTCGAACTCGCCGGCCCAGCCGCGGGCGATTGCCGCGGCCATGCTGCCTGAACCTACGAACCCAACGATCACGACCGGGAGACTAACCGTGTCCCCCGGCCGGATCGAAGGATCAACTCGGGTGTGGATGCCGAGCATCCAGCGCAGGCGTCCTCACCCGAGGCGCACGACCGAGGTCAGGGCTTGTTCACCAGGACTTCCCAGGTGAAGTTGTCGCCGTGCTGCTGGGTGTAGAACCAGCGCCACTTCGGGGTTCCGAGCGCCGGGACCTGCGCGCCGAGAATTCCCCCCGGGCTCGCGTCGCCGTCGGAGACGAGCACGCCGGTGATCTCGTTGTCACCCTCGTTAGAGCCGAAGCCGCCGTTGTCGGCGTCCAGCGTGGCGGAGGGGTCACGACCCTCGGCGAGCCAGCGAACCGGCTGGTTGGCCGAGCTGGAGTAGTCACTGTTGACGTTGAAGACCCAGCCCGAGTCGAGCGCGTTGCGCTGCCCGTGCAGGGTGTCGCCGGCGTCTTCGACGAAGGTGATCGCGTTCTTGGAGAGGAACGTGACGTTGTCGAAGCTGGCGTGTTCCGCATCTCCGTTGTAGAAGACGTGGATCGTGCCGTTGTTGGCGCTCGGGCCGCTCTGGCTCAGCTCGAAGATCGAGCCCCAGCCGCCCGCTTCGGCGTTCTCCGGACTGGTGGCGTTGGTGTCGCCGGTCTCGTCGAAGAAGTAGTTCTTGAACCCGGAGCCGGGCTGGAAGACGCCGTTCTCCGGACGCTTGAACGGGGTCGCTTTCGCGGCCCGGGCCAGCGGCAGGGCGGCAAACGGTGCGTTCCCGTCGGTGGCGGTGTTGTGGATCGTCACCCAACGGGTCTCGAACGAGCTTCCGTAGACGTGCAGGGCGAGTTGGTCAGGGCTGTTGAGGGCCTGCTGGCTCTCGAAGGTGATCGGGTCGCCTTCGCCGTTCAGGACCTGCAGCGCCTGCAGCTTGCCGTGCTGGAGGTCGCCCGGCGTTTTCGGGACGTAGCGGTAGATGTAGCTGTTGGGGAACTTCGCCTTCGTCCCCGGCTTGGCGGAGCCGCCGATGTCCTCGTCGATCCAGATGTTGCCGGCCGAATCGTTCTGGATTCCCTCGTAGCCGCCGCGACCGATCGCGCCAGAGATGTCGGTGACGACCGACGGGTAGCCCGGGGTCGCCGCGTAGGTGGGAGCGCCCGAGTTCTCGGTGGTCAGCAGCAGGCGCTTAGCCCACGGGTCCCAGGTCGAGCCGTCGATCGTCGCCAGCGGGTTGCCTTCGCTGTCGTGGTCGGCAAGCAGGGTGATCCGGTGGGTGCTGTTGGCGTCTAGGTTGATCCGGGTCAGCGCGCTGTGCCCGCCGGCCCCGCCCTCGTGGCCCTGGAAGAGGAAGTGGGTGCCGTAGTCGTAGGTCGAGTCGGCACCTGCGAGGCCATCCTTGAAGACCAGGTAGGTGTTCTTGTCGGGCTCGGTCTTGTGTGCCTCTTTGCCACCGCTGGCCGGAGTCGGAACCATCACCGGCTGACCGGCTCCGTTCAGCACGTCGTTGTCGTAGCCGTAGTAGGAGGTCAGCGCCGAGGGGTTCTCGAGCCGGACCGAGCCCTGGGCGACGGCGGTCTGCCGCAGCTCGGGCGAGAGGACGTCGGCGGGGGCATAGCCTTCGGACCTCGTGTTCGCTGCGGGGACGCTGGTCAGCGTCGGGCCGCCCGGGGGCGTCGCCGCGGCCGAGACCGCGAGGACGGCGGCGATCAGCAGCAGCGCCGCGCCCAGCAGCGAAGCAAGCTTGGTGGTTCTCACCATGTTCGGTTCCTTTCGGGATAGGTAGATCTGATCCCGCGGGAACCTAGGAGCGGCCGACACGGCCACCGTTAAAGAGATGGCACCGGATCGTGTCGATCCGGTGAACGAGGCCCACGCCTAGGACTGGTTGAAGAAGCCCTTGTCGATCAGCCTCGCCTTTTCCTCGGCGGAGACGTCGACGTTGCGCGGCGTCAGCAGGAACATCTTCTCGGCGATCCGCTGCATGCCGCCGTCGAGGGCATAGGTGAGGCCGGAGCAGAAGTCGATCATCCGCTTCGAGAGCTCGTGGTCGGCGGTCTGCAGGTTGAGGATCACCGGCACCTGCCGTTTGAACTGGTCGGCGACCTGCTGGGCGTCGTTGAAGTTGCGCGGGATCACCAGGTGGACCTGGAGGTCGCCGCCGTCGCCGCCGTTGTCGACCGGGCGCAGCGTCCGGGTGCGGCCGCCGCCGATCGGTTCGTCGTCGCCGAAGATGTCGTCGATCTCGTCGCGGCGCGGCCGGCGCGAGGTCGGCAGGCGCCGGACGGAAGAGCCCTCGCCGCGTTCGCGGCGGCCTTCGTAGACCTCCTCGGTCCCCGTCTCGGGCTCGAAGTCTTCCTCGTATTCGGGACCGTAGTCGTGGTCCTCGGCCAGTCCGAAGTAGACCAGCGCTCTATGCCAAGTGTCTTTGAGAGCCATATCTGCAGCGTGATTCGGCCTTGGGGGGCCGACTCCTTTACAGATTATTCCCAGATTCAGAGGGAAATCACACGAATAGGGCGTGGCCGAGGCGAATGATCGTCGCCCCCTCCTCGACCGCGACCCGCCAGTCCTGCGAGGTTCCCATCGAAAGGCGCTCGAGGCCGAGGTCGGCGGCGAGCGCGGCGAGGCGGGCGAAGTAGGGCCGCGAATGCTCTCCGTCCTCGCTGAACGGCGGCATCGTCATCAGCCCGGCGACGCGGACCGGGCAGCGCTCGATGAAGGCCGGCAGCTCGTCGGGGTCAACTCCTCCCTTGTCTCCCTCGCCGGAGACGTTGACCTCGATCAGGACCGCGGTCTCGGGCGTGCCGTGCTTCTCCAGCTGGGCTAGGACCGAGTCGGTGGCGACCGAGTGGATCAGTCGGCACAGCGGCAGCACCTGCTTGACCTTGCGGCTTTGCAGGTTGCCGATGAAGTCCCACTCGAAGGCCTTGCCCCAGCGCTCGCGCTTGGCGACGAGGTCCTGCTGGCGGTTCTCGCCGACGAGCCGCACCCCGGCCTCGGCCAGCTTCCCCATCTCCTCGAGCGGGACGTACTTGGTCGCCACCAGCAGCTCGACCTGGTCGCCGGTCACCGCGCGGACCTCTTCCAGGTTCGCCGCCAGCTTCGCCGCGTCGATGTCGTGGATCAGCTCCGCCATCAGCCCTCGATCCACGCTATCCCCGCTTGGCGGCCGGTGCGCCCACGATCGCGGCGGTGTGAGAAGAAGAGATCGGTCTCGCAGCTGGTGCAGAGCCCGGCGGACTCGACGCGCTCCACCCCCGCTCGCGCGAGAAGCCGGCGCGCGACCTCCGGCAGGTCGAGCATCCGCTCTGCGGCGATTCCCTCGCCGAGGTCCGCGAAGGCGTACAGAACC
>DASTGL010000084.1:0-2448 GCA_035719145.1 Solirubrobacterales bacterium | reverse complement strand
GACGCGGGCGATCCCCTTCGGCCATGGGATGCCGTTCAGCGGACGCCTGCAGAACGTCTCCGGCGCGCCCCTCGGCAACCAGGAGATCGTGGTCACGGAGACCTTCGCCCCGGGATCGCAGCCCGTCCGGCGGACCGCCGTCGTCCGCACCGGCACCGACGGCTCCTTTTCGATCCAGCTGGCGCCAGGCCCGAGCCGCGAGGTCAGCGCCGCCTTCCCCGGTACTCGCACGCTCAGTCGCAGCAGCGGCCGCAGCGTCAGCCTCGACGTGCTGGCGTCGGTCCGCTTGCGCGCCTCCGCGGGCGCGGCCAAGGTCGGCGGGCCGCCGATCGTCTTCAGCGGCAGCGTCGCCCAGACCGGCGCGGCGCCGCTCGAAGAAGGGCTGCCGGTGGAACTGCAGTTCCGCTATCCCGGCGCCGATTGGAGCGGCTTCCGCACCGTCCAGACCGATGCGCACGGCCGCTTCCGGTACGCCTATCGCTTCAGCGACGACGACAGCCGCGGCGTCCGCTTCCAGTTCCGCGCCTACGCAAAAGGGCGGGAGGGCTGGCCGTATGAGCCCGCCTACTCCCGCCCGATCGCGGTTACCGGTCGCTAGCTCTAGCGGAGGACCGGGATCTGGCTGGTAACGCTTCCGACGACGCCCTGGGCGGTGTCGACTACCTCCTGGGCGCGCGAGGTCGGGACCTCGATCGCGCGGCGGACGCGCTGCTCGACCTCGGAGCGGCGGGTGCGGGCCTCGCGCTCGACCTGGGTGCGGGTCTTGCGGGCCTCGGTGATCGCGCGACGGCGGGCGGTGGTGCCGCGACGCTCGGTCCGCTTCAGCGATTTGCGCAGGTTGCTGCGGTAGTTCTTGATCTGCCGCTCGGCCTTGCTGCGGTCGGTCCAGGGCTCGACCAGCTCGCCGAGGCGGTCGCTGACCGCGAGCACGGCGCCGACCGGGACGTCGACGGCGGTCTCGACCACGGTCTGCACCTGGTTCTTCTCAGCGACAGCGGCCTTGGTCGCGGCGCGTTTCGAAGCGGTCGCGGTTTTGGCCGCGGATTTTTTCGCTTCGGTGGTAGCGCGCTTGGCCTGCGTTTTCGGTTTGCTGCCGTTGCTTTTTGCTTCTGCCATAAGGGAAAAACACCTCTTCAGTCTCGTGTTTGGGGGCGGGAGAGTGCCCGAGTGTAGCGAACGTATGTTCTAACGAACACCAGTTTGTAAACCGCTTGCGAAGAGCGGTTACGCCGCTTTGGCGAGCTGTGCCGAGCGCACGGTCGCGAGGCCGTCCTCGCTGTTGGCCGCGGCCATCGGGTAGCGCGACTCGAGGTCGAGCATCGCCTCGGAGAGCTCGCCGGCGCCGAAAGCGACGGAGCCGCCGGCCTCGCGGACGATCAGCTGCGCCGCGGCGGCGTCGACCGAGCGGCAGGAGCGCAGGCTCAGCATCGCGTCGAAGCGACCGGCGGCGACATAGGCGCCCGAGATCGCGATCGCGCCGACCACCCGCAGGCGGAAGACCTTGCCCGCCAGCGCCTCCAGCGCCGGCAGCGACCACTCCGGCTCGGCCGACTCGACGCCGACGACCTCGAGCCGCTCGGCCTCGGCCGAGACCTTCGTCGCGGCCCCGTCCAGCGTCGCCCCCTCCCCGCGCCGCGCCATGAACTCCTCGTCGGCGCCGAAGTCGTGGACGAAGCCGAACTCGACGTCGGCCATCGAGGGTCCGGAGGAGACGGCGATCGAGATCGCGAAGGAAGGGATCGTCCGGCGCGCGTTCATCGAGCCGTCGATCGGGTCGATCACGACACGATGCTCGCCGCCGGAGCCGAAGCTGACTTCCCCCCGCTCCTCGGAGACGGCGACGAACGAGGCCCCCTGCTCTGCCAGCTTCTCGAGCTCGGCGAAGACGACGTCCTCGCATTCGCGGTCGATCACCAGGGTGCGATCGCCGCCCTCGCCGACGCCCTCGTAGACGGTGCGCTGCTCGCTCGTCTTCGCCCGCTCGAAGATCGGGCGCTGGGCGGCGACGATGCGGCGGCAGATCGCCGGCCAGTCGGCGGTGAGGACGTCCATCGACCCCATGCTACGCAGCGGCTAGCGTTGAGTTATGCCTGAGGAGCAGCCAACCGTGGAGAGCGCCCGCTCGGAGCGCCGGCGGGCGATCGAGCACGATCGCGGGCCGCTGCTGGTCGTCGGCGCCCCGGGAACCGGCAAGACCGAGCTGCTGGCCCGCCGGCTGGCGCACCTCGTCGCCGCCGGCACCCGGCCCGAGGGGGTGTTGACGATCGCTTCGGGTCGCGCCACCGCGGCGCGGCTTCGCGCCCACTGCGAGGCGCTCCTCACCGGCTCCTTCGAGGAGCTCTGGATCGGCAGCTGGGACGCGATCGGCGAGCGGCTCCTGCGCGAGCACTCCGAGGAGGCCGGGCTCGACCCCTTCTTCGACGTGCTCGGCCGCGGCGAGCGGCTGGC
>DASTGL010000083.1:0-2936 GCA_035719145.1 Solirubrobacterales bacterium | reverse complement strand
GGCGATCTCATCCATCGTCACCGCCGCATAACCGCGCTCGGCAAACAGCTCATGAGCCGCCCCGAGCGTCTGCTCCATGCGATCGTCCCGAGAAAGCCGCGTACGAACCGATGCATCCATCGGTGTAGACGTTACGCGGATATAAATTTATATGCAAGTAACGTGATGAATCCCACATAGATCAAGCTGCCAGGCGGGGCTGAAGATGAAGGCGGCGCTACCGCCGACCGCATGACTTGGCGGCCTCTCCAGTCGGTCCCGAGCCCGACAGCAAGTTCTGCGGAGGACGGGGGACTCGAACCCCATCCGGAGAGCTACTTCGGACTCATGATTGTCAACCACTCGCGACGCCTCGCCGCTTCATCCTCCGGGGCTATAAGGGCTGGGAGGCGGAAGTTCTCCCCCCTGTTGACGAGATGAACTCAGCGCACTACGCTCGGCGCACGGTTGTCAGCCACTCCGGGGGTAGCTCCCCCGCACGAAAAAGACCCGCTTAGGCGGGTCTTCGTGATTCAGGGGCGGCTCTGAAAGATCAAGCTGCTGACGCCGGCTGAAGATCGAGGGGGGCGCTACCCGCCGGCCGCATGATCGTCGCGGCCTCTCCAGTTGCTCCGACGCCAGCAGCAAGTTCTGCGGAGGACGGGGGACTCGAACCCCATCCAGAGGGCTACTCCGGACTTCCGGGTATCAACCGGTTGCGACGCCTCGCCGCTTCATCCTCCAAGGAGTCAAGCTCTGACGGCAGTCGGATTCGCCCCCCTCTGAGGCTCGGGATCTTCGGTAACCTCCAAATACGGGTATCAATCGGTTCGGGGGTAGCTCCCCCGCACGAAAAGACCCGCTTCGGCGGGTCTTCGTGATTCAGAGGTTGAGGCGTCGGCTAGGAGAGCTCGGTGCCGTCGTAGAGCTTCTTGACGTGCACGGTGCCGGCGGGGGCGGCTTCGATGCAGAGCTTGCAGAGGACGCACTCGTCGCAGTTCTCGGCGACGATCTCTACGGTGCCGTCGGCGTCCTTGTAGATGTCGACGGGGCAGACTTCTTCGAGCTTGGCGGCTAGGGCTGCGTCGTTGCGGATCGAGTCGTCGACCTCGACGTCGATGAAGACCTTGTTCAGCTGCTCGGCCATCAGGCGGTCGCTCCCAGCTTTTCCTTGACGACGTCGGGAATCTCGTCGATGCGCTCGACTACGCGGATGCCGGCGGCTTCGAGGCGGGCGATCTTCTCGGTCGCGGTGTCCTCTTTGCCCTCGACGATCGTGCCGGCGTGGCCGAAGGACATGCCTTTCATCTCCTCGTCGTCCATGAATTTGCCGGCCATGAAGGCGACGATCGGGAGGCGGGAGTTGTTGTCCTTGACCCATTCGGCGAGCTGGGCCTCCATGCGGCCGCCGGGCTCGGTGTAGATGACGATCGCCTCGGTCTGCTCGTCGGCCTCGAAGTAGGGCATCAGCTCGGCGTAGGTGGAGCCGATGATCGCGTCGCCGCCGATCGAGACGGCGGTGGAGACACCGAGGCCGGCCTGGGTCAGCGATGAGGAGATCTCGGTAGTCATCCCGCCCGAGCGGCTCATCACCCCGACGCGGCCGGGCTGGTAGGCCTTGGCGGCGTCTTTGGCCGGGCCGCCGATGCCGCCCATCTTGCAGACCTCCGGGACGATCAGGCCGAGGCAGTTGGGGCCGATGATTCGGGCGCCGCGCATCTCGGCCAGCTCGACCATCTGGGCGACGTCGCCGCGCGGGATCCGCTCGGTGACGATGACGATCAGCTTGATCCCGTTCTCGATCGCCTCGAGCACGGCGTCCTTGGTGAAGGCGGGGGGGACGGTGACGACGGAGCCGTCGATCGGGCCGCCGTGGTGCTCGACCGCCTGGGCGACGGTGTCGAAGACCGGCACGCCGTGGACCTCGCGCCCCTTGCGGCCGGGGGTGACGCCGCCGACGACCTTGGACCCGTAGTCGAGGCACTCTTTGGTCAGGTTGACCGCCTCGCGGCCGGTGATCCCCTGGACGATGAAGGTGGTGTCTTTGCTGAGCAAGATCGACATTAGGCTCCCGCTCCCTGGATCTTGGAGACGGCGCGGCCGGCGGCCTCCCACATCGAGACCGAGCGATCGCAGTACTCGACCCCGTACTTCTCGAGGATCTTGAAGCCCTCGTCCTCCCAGGCGCCGGGAATGCGGAAGATCGCGATCGTCTCGCCCGGGTCCTTGCCGAGCTCGAGGCAGGCCTTGATCACGCCGCGGGCGACGATGTCGACGCGGGTGTTGGAGACGATCGACATCATCACCGCGATCTTCTCGACGCCGTCCTTTTCCAGCACCTCCTTGGCGAGGCCGCAGGCCTTGGCGACCGACGGGTTGCCGCCGATCTCCGAGTAGTTCGCGGGTTGGCCGCCCTGGTTGCGAACCGCGTCGGTCAGGGTCAGCGAGCCGCCGCCGGCGCCGATCACGAGGCCGAGGTTGCCGGTGAAGCCGTGGTCCTTGCCCTGGATCACGCCGCGGTGGTCTGCGGCGTCGATCGCGCTGACATGTTTCTCGAAGTCGGAGGGCTCGTAGGTCTCGCGGGTGTCGTCCTCGGCGATCCCAAGCTCCTTGCGGAGCAGCTTCTTCTGGCGACCGACCGCCTCGTTCTCCATCTCCATGTGGGCGTCGAGGGCGACGAAGGAGCCGTCGGTCAGCTCGGCCAGCGGGTTGATCTCGGCCAGGGTCATGTCGTTCTCGCGGAAGAGCCGGGCGAGGCGGGCCAGCACCGGGGTGGCGCGGTTCAGCTGCGAGCCGGTGACGCCGGTCGCGGCGACGACCTGCTTGGCCTCGAAGTCGCCGACCGGGAGGAGGTTGGAGACGTGGCCTTTGCCGACGTGGTCGGGATGGGTCTCGGCGACCTCCTCGATGTCGATCCCGCCCATGTCGCTGAACAGCATCAGCGGCTTCTTCGCGGT
>DASTGL010000082.1:0-5829 GCA_035719145.1 Solirubrobacterales bacterium | reverse complement strand
GGTGCAGGTGTGGCAGATGCCCATCCGGCAGCCGTATTCGGGAGTAAGCCCGGCGGCCTCGGCCTGGACGAGCAGGGACTCGCCGCTGTTGGCGACCTCGACGCCGGAGTCGGCGAAAAGGACCTGCCCCTCGCCGGGCTCGCCGACGGGGACGAAGGTGGGCGGGACGAAGCTCTCGACGTGGAGCCGCTGCTCGAGCCCGTTGGCCCAGGTGCCGCGGACGGCGTCGAGCAGGGCGGGCGGGCCGCAGGCGAAGGTCTCGGCCTGTGTGAAGTCGGGGTCGGACTGGGGGAGGTGCGCAGGGCTGAAGTGCCCGTCGAGCTCGCCGGCGCCGGGGGCGCGGGTGTAGGAGCGCAGCAGGCGGAAGTTGGAATGCGCGGCGGCGAGGCGTTCGAGCTCCTCGCGGTAGATGCAGCGCTCAGCGTCCGGGGCGTAGTAGATGAGAGCGACCGGACCGCCGTAGCCCTCGGCGAAGAGGGTGCGGAGGATCGCCATCAGCGGCGTGATGCCGCTGCCGCCGCCGATCAGCAGGACCGAGTCGGGTCGCGGGTCCGGCAGCTGGAAGTCGCCTTCGCCGGCGGAGAGGCCGACGACCATCCCCGGCTCGGCCCGGTCGACGAGGAAGCCGGAGATGAGACCCTCGGAATGCCGCTTCACCGTGAGCTCAAGCGTTTTACCCGCCGACGGGACGAAAACCGGCCTATGTATCCGGTTTTCGTCCCGTCGGCGGTGCTCGACGCAGGCGGGGGAGTAGCAGCGTTGGTGGCGGACGCCGTCGATCTCGACAGCGACGTTGACGAACTGGCCGGCGCGGAAGCCCTTCCAGGCGCGGTTCGGCCGCAGGGTCAGGGTCACGCTCTCCTCGGTCCCGCGCTCGACCGCGACCACCTCGGCCCGGCACTCGCCGAGGACCAGCAGCGGATCGACCTGTTCGAGGTAGGAGTCGAGGCCGTGCGGCGTCGCGGCTGCCTCGAGCAGGCGAAGACGGGGGCGGATGGCGAGCTTCGGCATGACCTAGCCAAGGTAACATCAAATGCCGTCACGTCAACCGGCGAAACATCACACAGTGGTAGCTTTGCCGCCGTGCCGGCGACGGAGAGAAATCGCGACAACCACCTGACGATCGAAGAGCTCGCCGCCGAGACCGGGATGACGGTGCGCAACATCCGCTCGCACCGGGCGCGTGGCCTGCTGCCGGCCCCGGAGGTCCGCGACCGGGTCGGCTACTACGGGCCCGAGCATCTGGCGCGGCTGCGGATGATCCAGGAGCTGCAGGCCGACGGCTTCAACCTCAAGGGGATCGAGAAGCTGCTGAACCAGAACGTCGGCGCTGCCGAGGAGTTCCTTTCCTTCCGCCGCTCCCTCGATGGCTTCGACGGCGAGCAGCCGCGCACCTTCACCCGCGAGGAGCTGGCCGAGCGCTTCGGCGACGGCCTCGACGCGGCGCTCAAGCGCGCGGTCGGGGTGGGGGCGCTGGTCGCGGTCGAGGAAGACCGCTTCGAGGCGCCGTACCCGTCGCTGCTCGACGCCGCCGAGGAGCTCGTCGCCACCGGCGTCTCCGCCGAGCACGCGCTGATCGTGATCGACAAGGTCCGCGGCCGCTGCAAGTCGATCGCCCACGAGTTCGTCCGCCTCTTCCTCGACGACGTCTGGAAGCCGTTCGAAGCCGAGGGCTACCCGGCCGAGCGCTGGCCCGAGGTCCGCGAGGCGCTCGACCGCCTGCGCCCGCTCTCGCTGCAGGCGCTGGCGGCGCTGCACCAGATGACCCTCTCCGACGAAGTCGAGCGCGCCCTCGGCAAGCAGCTCGAGCGGATGGCGAGCCGCAAGAGCTGAGTCCGAGCGCCGCCGCCACGCCCTGCGGCGCCGATAGGCTGCGCGCCTTGATCAAGGCGGTCCTCTTCGACATCGACGGCACGCTCCTCCACACCGGCGGGGCGGGCGCGGTCGCCTGGCAGCGCGCCTTCCTCGAGCTCTACGAGGTCGAAGCGAACATCGCCGAACACACCCACGCCGGGATGACCGATCCGGAAATCGCCGAAATCGTCTTCCGCGAGGTGCTGCACCGGCAGGGCACGGCGGAGGAGCGGGCGGAGGCGATCGGCTGCTACCTCGGCCACCTCGCCGACGCCGTCGCCGAATCGGACGGCTACTTCGTGATCGAGGGCATCGAGGAGCTGCTGCCGCGCCTGGTCGCCGACGGCATCCTGCTCGGCGTCGTCACCGGCAACATCGAGGCGGCCGCCCACATCAAGCTCGCCCGCGGCGACCTCAACCGCTTCTTCGCCTTCGGCGGCTACGGCTCCGATTCGCGCGACCGCACCGAGCTGACCAAGAAAGCGCTGGAGCGGGGCGAGGTGGTCTCCGGCCACCCGCTCGACAAAGCCGAGACGATCGCGATCGGCGACACGCCACGGGACATCCGCGCCGGCCACGGCGCCGGCATCAAGGTGGTCGGCGTGGCGACGGGCTCCTACGCCGTAGACGAACTAACCGACGCCGGCGCCGACTGGTCGCTGGAGAACGTCGACGAGGGTTTCCCGGTCTGAGCTAAGGCTTGCTGCAGCGCGCTTGGTAGATGTTCAAAAAGCGGCTGTCGAAGCCGTTTTTGGCCATCCGCAGGTAGAGGCGCCAGACGCGGATCCGTTCCTCGCCGGCGAGGCGGGTTGCCTGGTCGAGGTTGTCGTCGAGGTTCTGCGCCCAGTGCTTCAGCGTCTGCGCGTAGTCGGGGCCGAAGTCCTCGACGTGGTGGGTGATGAAGCCGGCGCGTTCGAGCGCCAGCAGGTTGCGCGAGAGGTGCAGCGGCGCGGCGTCCGGGAAGACGTAGCGCTCGGAGAAGTCGCCGGCCTCGGGGTCGGTGTGGCGGAGGCGGGTGATCCCGTGGTTGAGCAGGCGGCCGCCGGAGTCGAGCAGGCTCGCCAGGGTCTCGGCGTAGAGGTCGATGTTGGCCGAGCCGACGTGCTCGACCATCCCGATCGAGGCGATCGCGTCGAACTTCTCGCCCAGCGAGGGCAGGTCGCGGTAGTCCATCACGCGGATGTCGACACGATCGGCGACGCCGGCCTCCTCGGCCCGCTGCCGCGCTTTTTCGGCCTGGGGCGGAGAAAGGGTGATGCCGACGACGTTGGCGCCGTACTTGGTCGCCGCCCAGAGCGGGAAGCCGCCCCAGCCGCAGCCGACGTCGAGGATCCGCTCCCCCTCCTTGATCTGGAGCTTGCGGGCGACGGTGTCGAGCTTCTCCTCCTGGGCTTCCTCCAGCGTCTTCATCTCGCCGTTGCGCCAGATCGCGCAGCTGTAGACCATCGTCGGCCCGAGGAAGAGCTCGAAGAACTCGTTGGAGACGTCGTAGTGGTGGCGGACGGCGCGGGCGTCGCGCTCCTTGCTGTGGCGCTTGCCGCTCGGGCGCAGCTCGGCGTCCGGGCGCTTCGGCGGCGTGGTCAGCCCCATCGCCCGCACCGCGGCGACCATCAGCGCCCGCTGGTCGGCGCCGTCGAGCGAGGGCGGCTGCCAGCCGCCGAGGACGCGGATCACCGCGTCGATGTCGTCGACCTCGATCTCGCCGCTGACGTAGGCGCGGCCGAGGCCGAGCTGGCCGGGCGCCCGCAGCGCGTGCGCGAGCGCCTTCGGCGAGCGGACGCGGAAGGTCGGGCCGCCGTCGGCGGCGGTGGAGGGGACGCTCGAGCCGTCCCAGAAATCGATCGTGAAGGGGCGCTCGGGGAGGCGGGTCTCGATCTCCCGCCGCAGCGGCGCGGTGTTTGCGAAAGGCATAGGCGGGGCACCCTACTAACTCCCAATCGGCTGGCTCGCCGACCGAAAGCTTTCCGGAAGCCCGCAGCTTCGACCCGTATGATCGGCCGCCATGACGACCGTCGGACCACTCCCCTCAGACATCCAGCCGGTAGAGAACGAGACCCGGGACCGGATCATCACCGGCCTGGTCACGATCATCCCCTTCATCGCCGTCGGCATCGCCGGCTGGCAGGTGTGGGGGAGCGCCCTCAACTGGACCGACGTGGTCCTCTTCCTCGTCATGTACTTCTTCACCGGGGTCGGGATCACGGTCGGCTTCCACCGCCTGCTCACCCACCGCTCGTTCAAGACCTACCCGTGGCTGCGCGGCCTCTTCGGGATCCTCGGCTCGGCGGCGATCGAGGGCCCGGTGATCTCCTGGGTCGCCGACCACCGCAAGCACCACACCTTCTCCGACGAACACGGCGACCCCCACAGCCCGCACGTCGACCACGGCGGCGGCTGGAAGGGCGCGATGAAGGGCCTCTTCCACGCCCACGTCGGCTGGATCTTCATCCACACTCAGCGCGGCAACAAGGAACGCTTCGCGCCGGACCTGATCAAGGACCCGGTGATCAACTGGGTCGATCGCACCTTCATCTACTGGGCGATCCTCGGCCTGCTGCTGCCCTTCTTCCTCGGCTGGATCATCGGCGGCACCGTCGTCGCCGGGCTGACCGGGCTGCTCTGGGGCGGCCTGGTCCGCGTCTTCGTCCTCCACCACTTCACCTACAGCATCAACTCGCTCTGCCACACCTTCGGCCGGCGCGAATTCGAGACCACCGACCAGTCGCGCAACCTCGCCCTGATCGCGATCCCGACCCTCGGCGAGGCCTACCACAACAGCCACCACGCCTTCCCGACCTCGGCCACCCACGGCCTGCGCTGGTACCAGCTCGACGTCTCCTCGCTGGTAATCAACGGCCTCGAGAAAGCCGGCCTGGTCTGGGACGTGGTCCGAGTCTCGCCGGAGCGGATGGCGGCGAAGACCGCCGCCTCTTAGGGCGCTTCTTTACCTTCGTACCAGTCGATCCAGGAGTTGCAGGCCTGCGATAGCGGCACCGTGCGGTGCGGTTCGGCCGGGACCGCGACCAGCTCGCCGACGTAGGCCTTGCCGTCGTAGCCGGTCAGGCTCTGCAGGGTGTCGGCGTCGGCGGTCGAGATCGTGAAGCGGGTGCGGCCGCCCTTGCTCTCGTAGCGGCCGGCGGGCCAGAACTGGCCGTTGTTGCCGAGGCTGATCGTGTTCGGCCGCTGGCCGTCGAGGGCGGCCTTCAGCGTTTCGCTGAAGCCGGGCGCCGAGAGGGTCAGGTCGAAGGGCGAGAAGTACTGCAGCGAGAGGTTCCAGCTGCCCGCCGGCAGATTCAGCGGCTGCGAGGTCTCCTCCCCGGTGCCGAGGATGCTCCCCGCGTCCCAGCTGCCTTTCTGGCCGATCACCGCGCCGGGGAAGAGGCCCGCTTTGCCCTTGCCGTCGAGGAGGATGCGCACCTCCGGCGAGGCGCAGCCGGCGTAGGCCCCCGCCTCGGTGCCCTCGAGCAGGACGTGGCGGTCCTCCGGCGTCGGGCCGGTCTGCTTCCAGAGCACGTAGGAGGGGGTGGCGGCGACGCGCTTGAAGTTAGGCGGCGCCTGGCTGTTCCAGGCGGCGCGGCTGGTGATCACGTAGGGGAAGCGGTCGAGGGTGCCGCGCGAGAACGAGTCGAAGTCGATCGGGCTGTAGGCATCGCCGGTGTCGAACGGCTTTTCCGGGTTCGGCGAGACTGCGGGGTCGGGGAACTCGACCAGCGGCACGTGGGTGTCGGCGCCGAGCAGCTCGTAGGCGGCGTAGCGGTCCTGGCCTGCATAGAGGACCGGTTGGCCGTGGACTATCGGCAGGAACTTCTGTAGCTCGCCGCCGTGGCCGGGTGGGCCTACTGGGGCGTCGCGTAGGGCCAGGAAGCTCGAGTAGACGGCGCCGGATATGAACACCACTGCTAGGGCCGCCCAGGCGATTCGGAGGGTTGGGGCAGCCGGGGAGGGGGTCCCGGCGGACAACAGCGGGGAGGGTCC
>DASTGL010000081.1:0-2782 GCA_035719145.1 Solirubrobacterales bacterium | reverse complement strand
AACCACGAGCCATTGGCGAGTGGTGTCTGGAGGGGACCACCCACCCCCCACGCAGCGGTCTAAGCCCGTGCCGGCTCGACCTCCGGCTCCACATCAAACGCAGTGCCCTCGAGCGTCTGGCGTTCGATATCGCTCTCGCGCACCAGCCAAAGCCCGAACACCGCCCCGACGAAGGAGAGGATCGCGCCGAGGACGAGGATCTCGTTGAGGCCATGGAGGAAGCCCTGCTGCGCGGCGTTCGCCGCGACGCCCTGGGCCTGCGCCGGCAGCCCCGAAACGGCCTGCCCAAGGTGTCCCGAGGAAGCCGCTTCGACGAGACCGCGCGCCTGGTCGTTGGTGACGGCGCCGTTCGCCGCCTGCTGGGTCTTGTCAGCCCCGGCGCCGAGGAAGATCGCGCCCCAGGCGGCGATGCCGACGGCGATCCCGACCTGGCGGAAGGTGTCGTTGATCCCGGCGGCCATCCCGCTCTGCTCCTTGGGGACGACGCTGAGGGCGACGTCGGCGATCACCGGGTTCAGCAGGCCGACGCCGATGCCGCTGATCAGGAACCCAGCGAGCAGCGCGGTCCACTCCGAGTCCATCTGCAGCCCGGACATCAGCAGCAGCCCGACGCCGGTCAGTGCCAGGCCGCCGCTCATCAGGTAGCGGGCCTGGACCCGCGCCAGCGCCATCCCCGAGAGCGGGGCGACGATGAAGGAGGCGACGGTGATCGGCAGGTAGCGGAGGCCGGCTTCGATCGGCGAGAAGCCGAGGAAGCTCTGCAGGTACAGGGTCAGGTAGAGGAAGAGCGCGAACATCGAGCCGGAGACGGCGAAGGCGGCGAGCTGGACGCCGGTGAAGGCGCGTCGGCCGAAGAAGCCGAGCGGCAGCATCGGCTGCTCGGCCCGCCGCTCGATCGCGACGAACGCCGCCATCAGCACGGCGGCGGCCGCGAACAGCGAGACGATCGTCGTGCTGCCCCAGCCCTCGTCGTTGCCACGGACCAGCGCCAGCACCAGCAGGAAGAGCGCCGTCGAGAAGGTGACGAGGCCGCCCCAGTCGATCCGGGTCGCGTTCGGGTCCCGGCTCTCGACGACCTTCCAGTAGGTGACGGCGATCGCCGCCAGCCCGATCGGCACGTTCAGTAGGAAGACCGACTGCCAGCCGAGGCCGTCGGTCAGCAGGCCGCCGACCAGCGGGCCGACCGCGACCGCGATCCCGATCGTCGCCCCGTAGATCCCCATCGCCATCCCGCGTTCGGGGCCGCTGGGGAACTCCTGCGCGACCAGCGCCAGCGAGACGGCGAACATGATCGCGCCGCCGACGCCCTGTAGGCCGCGGGCGAGGTTGAGGAAGGTCGGGTCGGGCGCCAGCGCGCAGAGCAGCGAGGCGGCCGAGAAGATCCCGAGGCCGATCGCGAAGACGCGGCGGCGGCCGAGCCGGTCGGCGAGCGAGCCGGCGGTCAGCACCAGCGCCGCCAGCGAGAGCGCGTAGGCGTCGACCACCCACTGCAGGTCGGTGAAGCTGCCGCCGAGGTCGCGCTGGATCGCGGGGAGCGCCGTGTTGACGACGGTGATGTCGAGCAGAAGCATGAAGGTCGCGACGCATACCGCGCCGAGCGTCCACCACTTGCGGTTGGCGTCGCCGGCGGCCGTCGCGGTTGAAGTCGAGTCCATTTGTGGTCTCCTAGCCATGGGGTACAATTCGTAAGGCAACCTTGTAAGGCGTCCTGACAAGGCCACCTTATCAGGCTCCCTGACGATATGACGCGATCCCCCAAAGACACCGACGCCTGGATCCCGCTCCCGGGGCTGCTCGAGATCGCTTCCGATGCGCTCTTCGCCGAGTTCCGCGCTGAGCTGGAGCAGTCCGAGTTCGGCGATATCCGGCCCACCCATGGCTGCGTCTTCCGCTTCGTCCAGGGCCAGGGCCTGCGCCTCACCGACATCGCCGAGCGGGCGAAGCTGACCAAGCAGTCGGTGGGGGAGATCGTCGACGACCTGGTCGAGCGCGGGTATGCCCAGCGCATCCCGGACCCGGACGATCGCCGCGCCAAGCTGATCTGCCTGACCGAGCGGGGAGAGACCGCGCAGGCGTACGGCCGCAAGCTCTTCGCCAAGGTCGAGAAGCGCTGGGCTGAGCGCTACGGCGCCGAGCGGATCGCCGCCCTGCGCGAGCTGCTGGAAGAGATTGCCGCCCGCGAGGCTCCCTTCGCGGTCCCCGAGCTCGCGCACGCAGAGCCCGAGCTCGCCTCCGCCTAAAGCGACGCGACGGGCTTCTACGGATGGCGCGCCCGCCCGCGGCGGCGAGCATGCGCCCATGAGCACCAAGCTGAGCCCGCTCGACGCCGCCTTCCTGGAGCTGGAGGAAAGCGACTCCTCGGCGCACATGCACATCGGCTCGGCGCTGGTCTTCGACCCGCTGCCGGGCGGCGCCCGGCCCTCGCTGGAGAAGCTGCGCGACCAGGTGCGGGAGCGCCTGGGGCCGCTGCCGCGCTTCCGCCGCCACCTCTCGACGGCGCAGGTGCGGCCGCTCTCGCTGCCGAGCTGGGAGGCCGGCGGCGACTTCGACCCCGCCGAGCTGGTCCGCCATGCCGTGCTGCCGGCGCCGGGTGGCGAGGACGAGCTGATGGAGTGGCTCGGGGACTTCTTCTCGCACCGGCTCGACCGCTCGCGCCCGCTCTGGGAGACGACCCTGCTCGAGGGCCTGGAGGGCGGCCGCTGGGCGCTGGTGACGAAGGTCCACCACTGTCTGATCGACGGGATCAGCGGCGCCGGCGTGACCGCGGCCCTGCTCGACGTCG
>DASTGL010000080.1:0-6749 GCA_035719145.1 Solirubrobacterales bacterium | reverse complement strand
AGCGCCGCGGTCAGGATCACCGGCAGCAGCTCCGTCGTCACCTCGATCGTCGCTTCGCAGGAGCTGAGCCCTTCGTTCAGGTGGCGCCGGTAGTCGGAGGCGAAGAAGACGAGGTAGTCGGTGAGGACCCCGAAGAGCAGGGCGACCACCACCGGGTCGACCTCACGCGGGATTGAGATCGAGTACCGCTGGCTCGCCCAGCCGAGCAGGTGGTCGGTGATCAGGTAGGCGATCGCCACCGTCCCCAGCCCCAGCAGCGGGATCCCGATCGAGCGGAAGTAGAGCGCGAGGATGATGACGACGAGGGCGATCGTCGCGACCGTCACCCAGATCAGGTCGTCGTTGGCGATGTTGGTTTCCGCCCGGCTCGCCGGCACCGCCCCGGTCACGTGGACCGTAGGCGCGCCGGTCGCCCGCTGCAGTTCGGAGGCGAAGCCGTCGACCGCGTCGGTCTGTTCGTTTTCGCTGAGTGCCGGGTCGACGTAGAGGTAGACGACGAGGGTCGAGCCGAGCCGCTTCGATTCGAGCAGGCCGGGCGCGTCGAGCAGCGGCACCGCCCGCAGCCGCGCCGACCCTTCGGGCTTTCCGTCGACGGTGGCGATGAAGCGTGCCGCCGCCTTGCCCTGGTCGACGCTGAAGTCCCCCGGCTGGTGGGCGACGACCATCGTCCGGCTCAGCACCGGCAGGCCGAAGGTTTCGATCCCTTCTTCTTCGACCTGGATCGCCCCGGAGTTCTTCGGCAGCAGGCTGCCGAGGTCGTTGGCTTCGGCGCCGAAGATCGAAGGGAGGCTGAAGGCGACCCAGATCGCCCCCGCGATCCAGGCGGGGACGATCAGGAAACGCAGGCCGACGATGAGGCGGGCGAGCATTCGCACCCGCAGCCATTACCCTGCCCGCGCCCAGTTTCACGCTAGTTGCGCTGGGTACCCAATTTCACCAACTAGCGATTCAGCACCAACCACCCGATCGAGGAGGCGCACACCGCAATGGCGGACATGAACGAGCGCGACGCGAAGCTGGTCCAGTACCTGAGCGAGGCCTACGGCAAGGAGCGCGAACTGGAGGCTGCCCTGCAGGCCCACATCGCGATGGCCGAGAAAGGCCCTTACAAAAAACGGCTGCAGCAGCACCTCAAAGAGACGAAATCCCACGCCAAACAGGTCGAGCGCCGGATCAAGAAACTTGGCGGCGGCGGCCAGACCCTGCAGGGCGCGGTCGGCAAAGTCGCCGCTCTGGCCAAGGGCCCGCTGCACGCGATCCGCGGCGACAGCGAGCAGGAGAAACTGCTGAAGAACGCCAAGACCGAGTACTGGAACGAGCACGAGGAGATCGCCACCTACCTCGGGATCGAGACGCTGGCCGAAAAAGTCGGCGACTCCGAGACGGCGAAAATGGCGAAAGCGATCCGCCGCGAGGAGGAAAAAATGGCCTCCTTCCTCCTTGGCCAGATCAAGCAGCTGACGAACGCCGTGGTCCGCGCGGACATCCCCGCCGCCCAGCGTCGCGCCGCCTCCTCGACGAAACGCAAAGCGAAAAAAGCGACTACGTCGAAAACGGCGAAAGCAAAACCGGCGGCGAAAAGAAAAGCCGCGCCGAAAAAAACCGCCGCCAAAAAAACCCGACCGAAAAAAGCCGCCGCGCGGAAAACGAAAAAAACCGCCAAAACCGGCCGCTAGCCGGTCTCGACCGCCAGCTCCCGCGGCGCCTCGGCTTTGGCCGAGGTCGCCCGGGGGCGGACGGCGAGCACCACGAGGTCGTCGCGCAGGCTGCCCGAGCTGCGGGCGACGGCGTCGGCCCGCAGGCGCTCGGTCAGTTCGTCGAGCCGCAGCCCCGCCAGCGACTGCGTCATCTCGCCGAAGTTCTCCGGGCCCTGGTGGCTTGCCACCGGCCCCGCCTCGAGCCAGCCGTCGGTGCAGAGGGCGAGCGTCGAGTCCGCCGCCAGCACCCGCTCGTGGGTCTCGACGTTGGCCTCCTGCCAGGCCCCCAGCACGGTGCCGCCACCGAGCAGCTCCGGATCGGCGTCCGTCGTCAGCACCGCCGCCGGGTGGCCCGCCGAGGCGAGGGTGATGCGCCAGCCCGCCTCCTCGCGCTGCAGGCGGGCCAGCATCGCCGTCGCGAAGTCGTTGAGGCTGTCGCCGGCCAGGAGCAGTTCGTTCACCCGCCGCAGCACCTCGTCGGGCTCGGCGATCTCCCGCGTCAGCCCCCGCACCGAGTGGCGCAGCGCGACCGAGACGCTGGCGGCGGTGCTGCCCTTGCCGGCGACGTCGCCGACCAGGAGCCAGCAGCCGTCGTCGGTCGGCAACACGTCGTAGAGGTCGCCGCCGATCTCGATCCCCTCGCCGGCCGCCTCGAAGACGACTGAGATATCGAGCCCGTCGACGTCGGCCGGCCGGGGCGGCCGCAGCCCCCGCTGCAGGCTTTTCGCCACCCGGTCGCGCTCGCGGTAGAGGCGGGCGTTGTCGAGCGCCAGCGCCGCCCGCTCGCCGAGCTCGGAGAGGAAGTCGAGGTCGCCGGGGTCGTAGCGCAGGTCGCCGTGGGCGTGGAGGAAGGAGAGGGCGCCGAGGACGCGGCCGCGGGCGACCAGCGGCACCACGGCGGCCGAGTTGTAGCCGGCTTCGCGCATCAGCTGCAGGTGGTCGTCGTTCTGCGAGACCTTGTCGACCATCTCCGGCGCCTTCAGGTCGCGCCAGATCATCGGCTGGTTCAGCCGCAGCACCTGCGCCACCGGGTGCTCGCCGGTCGGGTCGAGCGGCTGCGAGCGGCGGATCTGCTCGAGTCGCGCCGCCATCTCCGGGTTGGCGCCGGCGACGATGCTCTCGCCGTACCAGCCGTCGGGACGGCGGAAGTCGATCAGGCAGATCTCGGCCAGCTCCGGCACCGCCGTGCCGACGATCGTCCGCGCCGTCTCCTCCGGGTCCAGTGAGGTGTCGAGCAGGCGGCTGGCGGCGACGAGGAACTCCTGCGCCCGCCGCCGCCGCACCTGCGCGGTGATGTCGCGGGCGACGACCGAGGCGCCGATCAGGCCGCGCATCGGGCTGCGGATCGGGGAGACGGTGAGGGAGACGGAGATGCGGGCGCCGTCGGAGCGGAGGCGCTCGGTCTCGTAGGTGTCGAGGCGTTCGCCCCGCTTCACCCGCTCGAGGATCACCATCTCCTCGTCTTTGTGATCGGCCGGGACGATGAAGGAGACGTGGCGGCCGATCGCTTCCTCGGGGGTGTAGCCGTAGAGGCGGGCGGCGGCCGGGTTCCAGGTGGTGACGATCCCGTCGAGGTCCTTGCTCAGCACCGCGTCCTGGGTGCCGCGGACGACCTCGGCCAGGTGCTGGCGGAAGCGCTCGGCCTCGGCGCTCTTCGCCTCCGCCCGGCGGCGGGCGATGAAGGTGCCGAGCTGGTCGGCGAAGCCGGCCAGCAGGGCCATCAGCTCCTGCGACTGCGCTTCGAAGGAGAGGGTGTGGAACTCGGCCACCGCCAGCACGTGCTCGGGGTCGCCGATCGGCACCGGGATCGCCAGCGCCGCCTCCAGCCCGAGCTCGGCCGAGACCTCGTAGCGGGGGGCGGTGGTCGGGTAGTCGCGATAGTTGGGGGCGAGGGCGATCTGGCCGGTGTCCCAGGCGTCGCCGGGCAGCCCGGTGCCGCGCTTGAAGCTGAGCTCGCGGCTGCGGCGCCAGAGCGGCCGCGCGTCGAGCTCCGGCGCGCTCCAGCCCGCGACCAGCCGCAGCGGCTCGGCGTTGTCGACGACTTCCCAGATCGCTCCCGCCTCCCAGCGCAGCAAGCCGGCGACGATCTCGAGGAAGCGGGGCGCCACCTGCTCCAGCGAGTCGCCTTCGATCAGGCGCGCGGCCAGCTCGCGCTGGCTCTGCAAGTAGCGCCACAGCTCCAGTTCCTGTGGCTCTTTCATCCCGCTCAAGAAACTACCCCTTCGAAAAGCTCCCCTGCCGTAGTCCCCGCTTCGCGGTAACCGCAGTTTGCCTATTTGGCCCAAGGGTAGTGGAGCGGCCGACGGGTTTAGACGGGCAGGAGAGCGGGAGGAAACCATGTTTCGATGCGACAACTGCGGCAGCGGGTACTCAGCCCAGGCGGCTTCGTCCTGGACCTCCTGCCCGAGGTGCCTGGCTAAAGAGAAAGTCCAGGTTCCCCTCACCTTCGAGCTCGGCTGGCAGCGCCAGGATTCCCGTGGCCAGGCTGCCCCGAGCACCGCAGCGCCCGCAGCCCCCCAGGCTGCCCTGCGGTAAGGCGACGGACAGGGGCGCGCAGGGGCGCCCCATCCTCGTTTGCCCTCCCCCTCGGCTCGGGTAGCCCAAGGCTAGGAACGGAAACGAGAAGCCGAAAGGGGCAAAGACGATGTCCGACCGTCTGCAGGGCAAGAAAATCGCATTCCTGACCTCGAACGAGGGCGTCGAGCAGGTCGAGCTGACCGAGCCGCTGCAAGCCGTCCGCGAGGCCGGCGCGGAGGCCGAGCTACTGGCGCCGGAAGCCGGCGAGGTCCAGGCCTTCAACCACCTCGACAAGGGCGACACCTTCGACGTCGACCGCCCGGTGGGGGAGGCCAGTGCCGACGAGTACGACGGCCTGGTGCTGCCCGGAGGGGTGGCTAACCCGGATCAGCTGCGGACGAAACCGGAGGCGCTCGAGTTCGTCAGAGGCTTCTTCGCCGCCGGCAAGCCGGTCGGCGCGATCTGCCACGCGCCGTGGACGCTGATCGACGCCGGGGTCGTCGAGGGCCGCACCCTCACCTCTTGGCCGAGCTTGGAGACCGACCTGCGCAACGCCGGCGCCAACTGGGTCGACGAGGAAGTCCACGTCGACCAGGGCCTCGTCTCCAGCCGCAAACCGGACGACCTCGAAGCGTTCAACGCCAAGATCGTCGAGGAGTTCGCCGAGGGAGTGCACGAGGGCCAGCGCGAGAAGACGAACGTCGGCTGACGAACGTCGGACAACAGCAAGAGGAGGCGATGGCGATGCCACCACGCGGAGTCAAAAAAGGCAGCAAACGCGACCGCCAGTACAAACACATCAAAAAGAGCGAGAAGGAATCGGGCCGCTCGGAGAAACGGGCGGAGGAGATCGCCGCCCGCGCCGTGAACAAGGAAAAGGCGCGTTCGGGCGAATCGAAATCCTCCTCGCGCAGCTCGAAAAGGGGCAGCTCCGCCAGCAGTCGCGGCGGCAAACAGTCGGGCAAGGGCCCAGGCGGCAGGACCCGCGAGCAGCTCTACAACGACGCCAAGAAGCTAGGCATCGAAGGCCGCTCGCAGATGAACAAGCAGGAACTGCAGAAGGCGGTCAGCGGCGCCAGCTAGCCCGCCTGCTCGTCTCTGCGGGCCGATCCTTCCACTAGGATCGCGGGCGTAGATGTCAAGGAATGCGTCGGTCTACATTCGTTTGCTGGCCTTCATCGCGGTCGCCGTGGGAACCGCTCTCTGCCTCACTGCGTCCCCAGCGGAAAGCATCAACTTGAGCCGCCGGGCGCCGGCGCACAGGCGGCGTTGCGGCTCGTGCGGGCGGGCGCCTCGACAGAGGATCTACGTCGCCGGCGGCGCCAGCAACGGCATCACGGAGTACAGGGCATCCGCCGACGGCGACGCCTCGCCGATCCGGCGGATCGCCGGATCCCGGACGCGCTTGAGGGGTCCCGAGGGATTGGCTGTTGACTCCACCGGCACCATCTATGTCGCCGACACCGGCAGCAACAGCATCACCGAGTACAAGGCCAACGCCGACGGCAACGTCCCGCCGATGCGGACGATCGCTGGATCCAGAACCGGGCTCAGTGGTCCTGACGGGTTGGCCGTCAGTGGTTCCGGGACGATCTACGTCGCCAACTTCGACGGGGGCAGCGTCACGCAGTATGCGGCGGGGGCGCACGGAAACGTCGCCCCTGTGCGCACTCTCGGTGGGGTCAAGACCACCCTCGACAGTCCATGGGGGGTTGGTGTCAGCCCTGCCGGCGTGGTGTACGTGACTAACCATGGCGGCAGCGAGATCGTCGAGTTCGGGCGCGCATCCAAGGGGGATGCCACGCCTGCGCGTGTCATCGGCGGAGCACGCACTTCTCTCTACGAGGGCTGGGGCATCGCCTTTGATGCCGCGGGAACGGTCTATGTGTCCAACGGTTCTTCGATCAACAACGCGATCACCGAGTACTCGCCCGGAGCGAGCGGGAACGTGTCTCCCGACAACTCGATACGGGGAAGTCAGACCGGGATATCGGCGCCGAACGGCGAGGCTTTCGACGGGTCCGGGACGCTCTACGTCTGCAACAACGGCATCCCCAACAGCGTCACGGCCTATGCCCCGGGGGCGACGGGCAACGCCTCGCCGATTCGCACCATCAGCGGGAGCAGTACGCGCTTGCGTGGGTGCGCGGGCCTTGCTGTCCACTGAGCGCTGACGCCGACGGCGCCGTCAGCCGTTGCCGCTGAACATCGAGCGGGGCGTGACCGCGAAGAAGTTTTCGATTGCGCCCCGTCGGCCGCGGCTGTGGACGAGCTCGAGGCAGCCGCAGCTGACCAGGGTGTTGGCGTGGTAGGAGACGACCGCGGGGCGCTGGTCGATCTCCCGCGAGAGTTCAGCGGGGGTGGCGATCCGGCCCTGGAGAACCTGCAGGATCTCGAGACGGACCGGGTGCGAGAGGGCGCGCACGAGTTCCTGGTCGGCTCTCCCTTGCCTCCTCTCCGCCATCCGCGAAACCTCTCTGATCGAGGCGGCGGTAGCCAACCTTAGTTTTTGGCTTTTTCGTTCTACCTTTTCGG
>DASTGL010000079.1:0-3604 GCA_035719145.1 Solirubrobacterales bacterium | reverse complement strand
CGGTATATATCGCCCCCGCAAAGACCTCGTCCCCGACAACCGTTACTCTCCACTCCCGTGCCTTGGGAAGAAATGGCTGGTAGATCCCAGGGAACGGAACAGTGCTGTCGCGAAGGCGACTGAGTATCGGGGAAGTTAGCTGAGTCGTATACATGGCGCGAATCTGGTTCTGGTCGGCTATCACGCCTCGAAACATCTTCACGGCAACTGGTTGGCCAGCCTCCTGTTCGAGATCGTCGACGTCTTCCCAGCTATTGCCTAGGTGAGTCCGTGGAATCATGAAGCCAACTTCCTTGGCGACAAGGAGTTGACGTAGCTTTCGCTCGGCACCCTGGATGGCTCGTGGCGGACTAAGCCAAAAATTGTCTGGGTACAGAGACCATATGTTGCCGTTGCACTGCGTTATCTCGTTAACGAGACTTAGCTGTTTTGAGACATTGGTCTCCGCATCGGGAATCCTGAAGTTCGCAACCTTCCAATACCAACCGGCAGCGATCGCATTTGGGCTGATGTCTTGACCTTTGTAAGTCATACGGAGAGTCCCCTCAGCCGATATGTCAAGGCTGAACCGCTCAGCGCCCTCCAAGACCTTGTCGGTCAAATAGAGACTGACTGAAAATCCGCGCCGACGAAGCTTCTCGTGAACGAGGCCGTGGGTGTGCTCATCGAAGCTGGAGGAGGCGATCAGGATCCTTTTGTTTGCGGGCGCCATCACTTCTCCTCAGTTTCCTAGGTCGCTTGCTGCGTTTCGGAGCGTTCAAAAGGGTCGGCCGGGGCCGACCCTTTTACCCTGCTTAATTGCACAACGAGAAGACGACCGGTTATTGATCGTCTGCGTCGGCCGCTGGTGGCGTGGTCTGGTTAGACATATTGGGACCCGTCGGAAAGGAATCGGTTGCGAGGGCCTCCAGTACGGTGATCCTGTTGCTGTCGGTTTGCTGAAGGGCTGCGTCGTCTTGCACTCTGCACCTCTCTTGGTCGTAGGAGCGCCGAGAGTCTAAATAGGAATGATCTCAGTAGTCAAGAAAATCTCGTGTGCGATTCTTAGATCAGGACCGATGGCCGCCCCTGGTTGACCCAGTCCGTGCCGTCGTGTAGCTGGTTGCGTGTTGAGGCCGCGGGAGGGCTTATCCGTGCGCGCGAGCCAGGTTTGCGCGGGTGGTCGGAGTGCCGTTTACGATTGGGCAATGCCGCCAGTTGATGAGACCCTGATCGCCGAGGCCGGCAGGCGCTTGGCTGCAGCTGCTCCTGAAGCGCAGGTCATCCTGTTCGGCTCCCATGCTCGGGGAGAGGCTAGCCCCCACAGCGACATCGACTTCCTCGTAGTTGAGCCGGAAGTCGAAAATGAGGCTGAGGAGTCTGTGCGCCTCCATCGCACGTTACGCGATCTACGTGTTCCAACCGATGTCATTGTCGTCAGCCGGGAGTACGTCGAGAGGTGGCGTGAGGTGCGCGGCGGCCTTGTCCATGCCGCTTTCTCACAGGGCCGGGTTCTAACCGGATGAGCGTCGCGCCGGACCTGCCCGGCGATCTACTTTCCCTTGCACGGGAGGATCTCGCTGCCGCCGAAGCCCTGGACCGGGCGGAGCGAGTGTCGGATGCGCCCGTGGGCTTTCACGCGCAGCAGGCCGTGGAGAAGGCGCTCAAGGCCGCCATCGCTGCTCGCAATGAAGACTTTCCCTTCACGCATGACATCGGGCTGCTGATGCAGCTCTGTCAAGACGCTGGCCTCGAGCTGCCCGCCCATCTCGCCGAGGCTGATCGTCTTACGCCTTACGCGGCGGCCATCCGTTATGGCCTTGGCGATCCGCGTGCAGTGCCGACTTCAGATGCCTTGCGTTGGGCGGCCCTTGCCATCGAGTGGGCAGACGCTCAGCTTCACTCAGATTCCTAGTCACATTTCGGTCGCATTGCTTCCGCAATCCCGCTGATTTTGCGCCCGACCTTCAGCCTTTCAAGCCGAAGGTCGTGGTCGACGTCCTCCGGGAGCCTGCTTGAGCCTCAAGCGTTCCGGCTAGCCAGGGCTGTCCGGATGAATCCTCCCTTGGCCTCGGTGTATGCGTCGCGGTCGTCGCGGTAACGCTCGGCGAGGGCGTGCTTCAGCTCGGCGTAGTCGGCGGCGAGGCGGGCGTCCGCTCGCAGGCGGTCGCGAAAGACGAGCTCGTCGCGGTATCGCTGCGAGCTCGCGGGCACCAGATGGAGATGATGGGTTCGGTGAGCAGGATCGGGCTTGCAGAACCAGTGCATCTCCGCCGGCATGTAGGGCGCATAGAGATAGTCCAGGCTGGCCAGGGGCTCGAAGCAAGCCTGCGCCTCCTCGAGATCGCGGACGCCGACCAGGATGTCGATGATCGGCTTGGCCTCCAGCCCGGGGACGGCGGTGCTGCCCACGTGGTGGATCCCGCCCTCGACCCAAGCTCCGATCTCCGCCTCTAGCGCCACCCGCTCGATCTCAAAGCGGTGAGGCCACTCGGGGTCCGACGCAACAAGGCGAATCGGTTCGTCAGGCGGCATGTCAGCGGAAGATAAGACAGCTCCCTGGGTTCGTTGTTGATCTCGGCGTTGGTTGTTCGTCGCTTGGGTAGAGCGGTCTAGGAAGCCTGCGACGAAGGAGGAGTGGAGCTATGGGTGCAAGCGTTCTCTATATGTCGATGTCGCTGGATGGGTTCGTGGCTGGGCCGAATGAGTCGGTGGAGAATGGGCTTGGTGACGGTGGGGGGCGGTTGCACGAGTGGATATTCGATGGCTCTGCGACCGAGCATGGGGGTGTGCCGGGGAGGCCGCAGGGCGTTAACGGTGAAGTGATGGACGAGGCGGTGGCAACCGGGGCGGTGGTGGCCGGGCGGGGGACCTTCGAACCGGCCGGTGGCTGGGGTGGGGACCATCACGACGGGGTGCCGATCTTCATCCTCAGCCGCACTCGCGAGGCGGAGGAGCGGTGGCCGTTGGTCACTTATGTGGGGGATGTCGGGGAGGCGATGGCTGCTGCCAAGGAGGCCGCGGGTGAGAAGGACGTCCTGGTCCACGGGGCCGGGGTCGCGCAGCTGGCGCTCGCCGCGGGCGTCCTCGACGAGCTGGAGATCCACCTGATCCCCGTCCTCCTCGGCGAGGGCCGGCGGCTCTTCGAGCACCTCGGCTCCGACCACATCGAGCTCGAACCGGTGCGGGTGCTCGAGGGTGAGGGTGTCACGCACCTGCGCTATTGGGTGCTGTCATAGGCGACAGCGGGCGCTCTAACCGCGCGGTGACTTGTACGCGAGCAGGGTGACGGTTACGGGGAAGCGCTTCTGCGGATCCGGGGTGCGGTCGATCGCGGCCGGCTGGACCTTCTCGACCTCGTCCCAGGCGGTCGTCATCCGCTCGCGGATCAGCGTCCAGGCGTCGTCGTCGACGTCGAGGCGGAGGTTGACGATGACCGGATCGCCCTTCGGCATCGTCCCCTGTTCGAGCGCCGCCTGCGCCCTTTCGACCGCTTCGCCGATCGCGTTCGCGCAGATCCCGATCTGCGCCTCGTCGGGCAGCTCGAGCCAGTCGTCGCCGTCAATCAGCATCTTCCGGTTGGCGGCGTAGATGTGCTTCGTCGCCCCCCTCACCGTTTCGGTGT
>DASTGL010000078.1:0-2568 GCA_035719145.1 Solirubrobacterales bacterium | reverse complement strand
GCGGTGCCGCTGGCCGAACCGCAGGCGGGCAGCGCCAGAGCCAGCAGCAGCGCCAGGAGCGCCGCTGCGGTCGAGGCGCTACTTGCCTTTCTTGACTTCAACGATTTCGCCGCTGTCGGTTACTTCGCTTTCCGGCAGCCGTTCGCTGATCTCGGTCGCGAAGGAGCCGCCGGGGCGGACCCCGTTGTCGGTCTCGGCCTTCGCCTTGCCGCCGACGCCGGCGTCGATGCTGTAGAGCAGCGTGTACTTGCCCGAGCGCACCGCGCTCAGCTTCCAGACGGCTTTCGTGCTCGCCCCCGGCTTCAAGGGGCCGAAGCTGAAGGTCTTGTGACTCGAGGTCGAGGCGCCGCCGGGGCTGGAGGAGCCGTGCAGGCGCGGGTAGGTCGCCGCCAGCACCCAGACCGGCCGTTCCGGGGAGGCGAGTTCCGGCTGCGGATCGCGGATCGCGAACGGGAGCGAGGAGTCGACCCCCTCCTTGCCGGCGATCGTGAAGCTGATCGTCAGCCCGGGGACCGTGTGCTTGCCGGTGTTGCGGATCCCCAACCTCAAGAGCGAGGTCTGGCCGAGCTTCTGCGCCGTCGGGAAGCTCGCTTCGGTGACCTTGACGTGGAAGGTACCGGTCGGTTCGTCGTCCGAGGACGCGCCGCCCCCGCCGCAGGCGCTGAAGATCGCCGCCGCCGCCAGCGCAGCGAACCCGATCGCGATGGCCTGGAGGCGGGTACGCCGGGAATGTCTTCCGGTCCCCCGCAAAGCGGCCCGAACATAGCACGGGGTTTGGCTGCCTTCGCAGGCATTTCAGGCTGCCGGAGGCGGTTAGCGGGATCTCAACACGCAGCCAACAGAGGGGACCCCGCCATCCCCTAGACTCCCGCCCAGCGAGTGGGGTGCTGCGCGCGTGCGGCACCGGCTCGAACGGAGGAGCAGATGGTCGGATCCGCGGTCAACAGGGCATTCCTGCCCGCCAAGTCCCTGTTCGAACAGGTGGGGGAGATGATGATCCTCACCGCGCGGACGATCGTCTCCGCGGTCAAGCCGCCGTACCCCTACGGCGAGGAGTTCATCGGCCAGTTCCTCTTCGCCCTGCAGCTCTGCTGGTTTCCGCTGCTGGTCTCGACCGTCGCCTTCGGCTTCGGCGCGCCCGGATTGCAGGCGGCGAACTTCCTCTCGCTCTTCGGCGCCCTCGACCGCCTCGGCGGCTTCTTCGTCCTCGCCTCGATCCGCGAGTTCGCGCCGTTCGTGACCGCGGTCGTCGTCGCCGGCGTCGCCGGCACCGCGATCACCGCCGACCTCGGCGCCCGCAAGATCCGCGAGGAGCTCGACGCCCTCCAGGTGCTCGGCGTCGACCCGATCAAGAACCTGGTCGTGCCGCGCTTCCTGGCGCTGATGCTGATCACCGGCCTGCTCGACATCTACGCCCTGGTCTTCGGGATCAGCGGCGGCATCCTCACCGAGATGCTCTACCACCAGCCGCTCGGCGGCTTCTTCGCCACGCTCTTCTCCAACGCCTCGATCACCGACCTCGGCGGCTCGGTGATCAAGTGCACCCTGTTCGGCGCTCTGATCGCGGTGGTTTGCTCCTACAAAGGGATGACCGCTTCGGGCGGCGCCGCCGGCGTCGGCCGCGCCGTCAACGAGGCCGTCGTCATCTCCTTCATGGGCGTCTTCGCCTTCAACTACGTCTTCACCCAGACCCTGCTCGCGACCAACCCGGAGCTGCAGACGATCCGATGAGGGCAACGCGATGAACGCCTGGCTCGTGGTTCCGCGCAACTGGCTCGACTCGCTCGGCGAGATCGCCCGCTTCGGCGCCCGCCTCGCCGGCCTCGTCTACTCGGGCCGGGTCCTGCGCTTCTTCGGCGAGAGCCTGCGCCAGGCCGGGATCCTGATCCTCGGCTCGGCCCTGATCATCTGGGGCCTCGTCTTCACCCTCGGCCTGCAGTGCGGGATCGAGGGGGCCTACCTGCTGCGCGCCCAGGGCGCGCCCGCCTACGCCGGCGTCTTCTCCGCCTGGTGCGACCTGCGCGAGATCATGCCCTACGCCTTCGGCTACATGCTGGCGGCCAAGGTTGGCACTGGCATCGTCGCCGAGCTTGGCGCGATGCGGATCTCCGACGAGATCGACGCGCTCGAGGTGATGGGCGTGCCACCGGTGACCTTCCTCTGCGCGACCCGCCTGCTCGCCGCCTGGATCGCCTTCCCGTTCATGTACCTGGTCGGGATCGGGATCATGTACCTGGCCAGCTACCTCGCCGTCGTCCAGCAGATCGGCGACGTCTCCTCCGGCGGCTACTTCCTGATCTTCTGGATGTTCCAGAACCCTCCCGACCTGATCTTCAGCCTGATCAAGGGCATGGTGATGGCGACGGCGATCGTGATGGTCGGTTGCTACTACGGCTACACCGCCTCCGGCGGGCCGGTGGGGGTGGGGACCGCGACGGCGAAGTCCATGGTCCTCAACATCGTCTTAGTCCACATCATCGGGATGCTGGGGACCCTGATCTTCTGGGGCGCCAACCCGAGAGCGCCGATCGGAGGCTGACGTGCAGGACGAAGAGAATCGCCGCGAGG
>DASTGL010000077.1:0-16536 GCA_035719145.1 Solirubrobacterales bacterium | reverse complement strand
TCGCCACCCTGGTCGAGGCCGGGTCCCCGCAGGCGACCGCGGCGGCGCTGCTCGCCCTGCTGGAGCCGGAGGCGCTGGCACGCGCCGGCGCTGCGGGCCGTGCCCTCGCCGAGGAGATGCGCTGGCGGCGGGTGGCGACGCCCCTGGTCGAGGCGCTGCGGGAGCTCGAGCCGGACGCCGCGCCGGCGCCGGCGGGGACGCAGCTCCGCCGCACCACCTCGTACTACGCGCGCCGTCTCGGCGACCGCCTGCTGCCCTCCGCCTGACCGGCGCTCAGGGCGCCGAGTAGCCGGCCGCGAACGGCAGCCGCAGCGGTTCGTAGCTGGTGGTGTCGGCCCAGGCGGGCCGCCAGCGGCGCAGCGAGTGCGGCCCGGACGCCGAGCCGTCGCTGGAGACGTTGTAGTCGTAGACGCCCCATTGGCCGGCCCGGCCCTCGGCCGAGACGTCGGGACCGTCGCTGGTTTCGGCGAAGACGTTGCGCTCGATCCGGTAGCGGCTTCCCGGCGGCGCGCTGGCGAGGTCACGGAAGAGACAGCCCCAGTGGCTGCCGACGACCGTGTTGCGGCGGAAGACGAGGCCGTCGGATTGGTAGATCTGGCAGGTGTAGCCGCGCGAGTCGTGGTCGAAGAGGTTGTTTTCCACCACGACCTTGCGAAACGCCCCTTCCTGGAAGAGCAGGCTCTCCTGGGTGCCGGTGTTGCGGGCGACGTTGTTGGTGAAGCGGATGTCGCGGCCGCCGCCGAAGATCTGCCAGAGGTCCTGGTGGTCCTCGTGGTCGGCGAGCAGCGAAGGGCCGAGGAAGGTGTTGTGATCGACCACCCAGTGCACCGGCGTGGCCGACTGGAGGTAGTCGGAAGCGGTGCTCTGGATCGTGTTGTTGCGGATCGTCATCTGGCGCACGTCGCCAACCCCCTCGATCCCGTACCCGTAACCCGCTTCCTGGGTGCCGCTGTAGTCGATGTCGTGGATCTCGTTGCCTTCGATCCGCACGTTCTCGACCCGCTTGCCGATCCGGTAGTCGCCGAACAGGTAGATGCCGTGGCTGCCGGTGATGTCGTTGCCGACGATCGCGATCCGGGCTGCCGAAGGCGTGATGTCGATCCCTTCCTTGAAGCTGAGGTCTTCCAGGCGCAGGCCGGCGGGGTCGAGCAGCTCGGCGCCGTCGACCACGGCGCGGGCTCCGGAAGCCGAGCGCACCGTCACCGCCGGTTTCTTCTGCAGCCGCGTCGCTTCGATCGTCCCGTAGGAGCCGTCGGAGAGGCAGATGACGGCGCCGCCGCGGGCGGCCTTGACCGCTTTGACGACGTCGGCGCCGGCGCGCAGGGTGCGGTCGCAGTGCACCGGCGGGCCGGAGGCCGGGGCCCCGTCGGGGGAGAAGTCGAGCAGGCTGGGGCCGAGCTTTGTGCCCGCCAGGGCAAGCAGCAGGATCAGCGGCAGCGAGAACAGGCGCACGGTCCTGGTCCTCGCCCCGCGGGTGATAAGGCCGGCGCGCACGCCTTCGAGTGTGGCATGCGCGCCGGGCTTTTCGCCGGTGAAAAGGTTGAACTAAGGACGATATCCCGCGGTGAAGCTGAGTCCGAGCGGGGTGTAGGCGGTGGTGTCGACCCAGGAGGGTTTCCAGTTGCGGATCGAGTGCGAGCCGCTGGCGGAGCCATCTTCGGAGACGTTGTAGTCGTAGACGCCCCAGCTGCCGGCGCGGCCCTCGGTGGAGACGTCGCTGCCTTCGGCGGTGCCGACGAAGACGTTGTGGTCGATCTGGTAGCCGCTGCCGGCGCTGGCCGTGGAGAGGTCGCGGAAGAGGCAGCCCCAGTGCGAGCCGACGACGGTGTTGTTGCGGAAGATCATGCCCTTCGACTGGTAGAGCTGGCAGGTGTAGCCGCGCGAGTCGTGGTCGAAGAGGTTGTTTTCGATCACCACGTTGGTGAACATCCCCTCCTGGAAGAGCAGGCTCTCCTGCGTTTCGGTGTTGCGGGCGACGTTGTTGGTGAAGGTGATGTTCTGCCCGCCGCCGAAGATCTGCACCAGGTCCTGGTGATCCTGATGGCTGCCCAGCAGGCTCGGCCCGAGGAACGTGTTGTGATCGATCGTCGCCGTTTCGGGCGAGGCGAACTGGATGTAGTCGGAGGCCGGGCTCTTGATCGTGTTGTCGCGGATGGTGAAGCGGGCGACGCCGTTGGAGGCGGTGACGCCGTAGCCGTTCGCGGTGCCCTGGGTGCCGCTGTAGTCGAGGTTGTGGATGTTGTTGCCTTCGATCAGGACGTCGGTTACGGCGGTGCCGTAGCTCGCGTCCTGGCCGTTGGCGTGGAAGCCGAAGGGGCCGGTGAACTCGTTGTCGACGATCTGCAGCTTGCTCGACGGGCCGAGCGCCTCGAGGCCGCCGGTGAACTTGAGGCCTTCGAAGCGCAGGTTGGTCGCCTGGTTCAGCATCGAGTAGCCGACGGTCGGGGAGGCGCCGGCGGCCGCCTTGACCGTGACCATGCTGCTCTTGTTGGCCTTACTCACGCTGAAGCTGTAGGAGCCGGTGTTGAGGCAGATCACCGCGCCGCCGGAGGCTGCGGAGATCGCGTTCGAAAGGTTCGCCCCCGCGGATAGCGTCTGCGTGCAGGCGCTGCCGCCACCACCGCCGCCGCTGGCCGGAGCTTCGGCTTCGACCGTCCAGGTGCGCGTAGCGGGGGAGGCGTCGGTGTTGCCGGCGGCGTCGGTGGCGACTACCGCGAAGGTGTGCGAGCCGACCGCCAGGGAGCTGTAGCTCTTCGGCGAGGTGCAGCTCGTCCAGGAGCCCGAGTCGAGCTTGCACTGGAAGCTGGAGCCGCTCTCGGTCGAGCTGAACTGGAAGCTCGCCGAGGTGCTCGTGGTCGTCCCCGCGGTGCCGGCGTCGATGCTGGTGTCCGGAGCCGTGGTGTCGGCGGGCGGAGTCGGTTCAGTCGGCGGAGGGGTGGGTTCCGTCGGCGGAGGGGTTGATTCGGTCGGCGGGGGAGCGGGTTCTTCCGTCGGGGTCGGCGTCGGTTCCGGCGTCGGCGCGGGAGGGCCGGCGGGGTTGCTGTTCGGATCGAGCGGATTGGTGCCCGCCTTGACCTCGGCGCCGTCGCCGAAGCCGTCGCCGTCGGTGTCGAACTTGCGCGGGTTGGTCTTCGTTTGCCGTTCCTCGGTCCGCGTCGAGAGGCCGTCGGCGTCGGGGTCCGTGGTTCGCAGGCGGGTGGAGCTGTGCAGGCGAGTCGAGGTGCGATTCGGCCGCTTCACGACCGCGGCCGTCTTTACCTGGCGCGGCTTGCCGGTCGCCGCAGCCATGCCCGGAGGCAGGGCCAGGAGAGCGATCAGGCCGACCAGAGGCCCGAGGTGGCGCCACGACGCGGGGAACGCAAACGAAATCTTTTTCATTTGCCCCGTATCGGTGCCGCCATCCCTGGCGCGACCGACGGCCCGCTGCGTGGACGAACGTAGTGGGCTGCGACTGGACGTTCGTTTGATCACAGTGTCCAGCTACCCGGTAGCCCCATCGCCATGTGTAAAAGGGACCCCGGCCCCCTCGGCGGCAGCAGTGGCAAATCGCAAGTTTTCGCTTTCCCAAGCGTTATTGGGGCGATGCGCCGCCATCTCAACTCTTTGCGACAGCTGCTGCCGTTGTCGCTGCGCTGCGCGCTGCAAGAGCGCTCACCCGGCCGCGCCAAGCGCTGGCGTGAACGCCCCGGCATCGAGCGGGTCGAGCCTCGCGGCCAGGCGGTGCTCACCTTCGACGACGGTCCCGACCCCGGTCCCGACGCGACCGGCGCGATCCTCGACGCCCTCGACGCCGCCGGCGCCAAGGCGACCTTCTTCGTGGTCGGCGAGCAGATGCGGGATGCGCCCGACCTCGTCCCGGAGATCCTCGCCCGCGGCCACGAGGTCGGCGTGCACGGCCAGCGTCACTTCCGCCACGACCGGGTTCCCGCCGCCGAGTCGGCCGCCGACATCGAGGCCGGCTACGCGACCCTCGCCGAGGCGCTCGACGCACCGCCGCGCTTCTACCGGCCGCCTTACGGGAAGCTGAGCGAGGCCGGCGCCGAAGCTTGCCGCCGCCTCGGCCTCGAGGTCGCCTACTGGTCGGCCTGGGGCCTCGACTGGGAGCCGCTGCCTGCCGACCGGGTCGCCCGCCGCGTCAACCGCGACCTCGACGACGGAGCCGTCGTCTTGCTGCACGACTCGGCCCGCTATGCGGTTCGGCCCGACGCCACGCCGACCGTCAAGGCGATCGCCGCGATCGCCGACCGTGCCGCTGCCCTCGGTATCGACCTGGTCACGCTCGGCGCCGCCGTCGCCTCGCCCGCGCCCGCGGCTGTGCCGCGCTAGGGAGCTGGACGGTGCCGCGCCAGGAGCCGAAGAAGGTCTTGATCGTCGCCTCTCCCGGCGGCCACCTGCTGCAGATGCTCGCGCTCGAACCGGCTTGGGGCCACGCCGACCGCACCTGGGTGACCCTGCGCTCGACCGACGTCGAGTACCTGCTGCGCGACGAGAAGGTGATCTACGGCCACGGCCCGACCCCGCGCGACATCGGCAACTTCTTCCGCAACCTGCGCCTCGCCCGTCGGGTGCTGCGCGAGCAGGACCCCGACGTCGTGATCTCGACCGGCGCTGGCCTCGCCCTTCCCTTCTTCCTGCTCGGCCGCCTGCAGCGCCGGCGCCTGATCTACGTCGAGTCGATCACCCGGGTCGAAAAGCTCGCCCTCACCGGCCGCCTCGTCTACCCGCTGGCCGACGCCTTCTTCGTTCAGCACCGGCCGCTCAGCCGCCTGCGCCGAGCCCGTTTCCACGGGAGCGTCGCATGATCTTCGCCACCGTCGGCTCGACCCAGATCCGCTTCGACCGCTTCACCGAGGCGCTGGCGGGGCTGCCGGCCGAGCGCCTGTCGGTCCAGCATGGCCCGATGCGGGCGCCCCCCGGGGCCGCCCACGCCGTGCCCTTCATGCAGTTCCCGGAAGTGGTCGAGAGCATGGAACGGGCCGAAGCCGTGGTCTGCCACGCCGGCGCCGGCAGCATCCTCTGTGCCCTGCGCGTCGGCCACACGCCGGTGGTGATCCCGCGGCTGAAGCGGTTCGAGGAGACGGTCGACGACCACCAGCTCGAGTTCAGCCGCGCCCTGGCGGCCGAGGGCAAGGTGATCGTGGTCGAGGATCCGAGCCGGCTGGCGGCAGCCGTCGCGGCGGCGCCCCCGCGGCTGCCTCCGGAGGAGCGCGTCGGGCTGCCGATCCAGGCCGCCGTGCGCGACGCCCTGCAGGGCTAGGTCAGGGTCAACTTCGTGCGGCGGCGCCGACGGCGGCGTCGACCACCTCGGCGACCTGCTCCTCGCTCAGCGCCGGCCCCATCGGCAGCGCTAGCGACTCGGCCGCCGCCCCCTCGACTCCCGGCAGCGGACCGTCCGGAGCGAACTCGCGCATCGCCGGTTGCAGGTGGAGCGGGGTGGAGTAGTAGGCGCGGGCGCCGACTCCGGCGGCGGTCAGCCGCTCGGCCAGCCGATCGCGCTCCTGGGAGCGCACCACGTAAAGGTGGTAGCAGGACTCCGCCCCCGCGGTCTCGACCGGCAGCCGGACCGCGTCGCCGAGCCCGCGCTCGGCGTAGGCCGCCGCAACCCGGCGCCGCGCTCGGGTCCAGTCCGGGAGGTGGGGGAGGAGGACCCGCAGGCCTGCCGCCTGCAGCTCGTCGAGGCGCGAGTTGTAGCCGACCGCGGTGTGCTCCTCGGTGCCGCCGGAGCCGTGGAAGCGCAGCAGGCGCGCGGCCTGAGCGGTCTCGTCGTCGTCGGTGACAATCGCGCCGCCGTCGCCGAAGCCGCCGAGGTTCTTGGAGGGGAAGAAGCTGAAGGTGGCGGCGTCGCCCAGGTGCCCAGCCGCCTCGCCGTCGAGCCGTGCCCCCGCGGCCTGGGCAGCGTCCTCGAGCAGCCGCAGCCCGCGCGCCGCTGCCAGCTCGCGTAGCTCGCGCATCGGCGCCGGGTTGCCGTAGAGGTGGACCGGCACCACGGCCCGGGTCCGTGAGGTCAGGGCCGGCTCGACGGTTGCCGCGGTGACGGTGAAGGTGTCGGGGTCGACGTCGCAGAAGACCGGCTTCGCGCCCGCATTGACGACCGCCTCGGCGGTCGCGTAGAAGGTCAGCGCCGGCACCACCACCTCGTCGCCGCGGCGGACGCCGAGCGCGCGCAGGGCGATCGTCAGCGCGTCGGTCCCGTTGGCGACCCCGACGCAGTGGCGGGCGCCGAGCGCGGCCGCGAACTCTGCCTCGAAAGCCTCGACCTCGGGACCGAGGATGTAGCGGCCGGACCGGATCACCGCCGCTTGGCGCTCCGCGACCTCCTCGAGCAGCGGCTCGAGCACGGGCTTGGTGGCAAAGAGGGGGACGCTCATCGGCTCTGGCGGGTCGCGGCGTTCATCGCCAGCGCTCCAGCAGGTCCTCGTCGGGCACCTCGCGCACCTTGCGGCCGGGCACGCCCATGATCACGCTGCGGGGAGCGACGTCGGCGACGACCACCGCGCCGGCGGCGACGAAGGCCTCCTCGCCGATCTCGATCGCCGGGCAGACGACGACGCCGGCCCCGACCCGGCAGGCCCGACGCAGCAGCGGCCCTTCGAGCTCCAGCTCCGGTCCGTGGCGGTCCATCGTGTTGTCGTTGGCGAGGGTGACGCCGGGGCCGATGAAGACGTCCTCCTCGACCACGGTTCCGGCCGAGAGGTAGCAGCGCGCCTGCACGCTGGCGCGGGCGGCGATCTGGACGCCGGGGTCGACCGAGCTGAGGCTGCCGACCGTGGCACCGGCGCCGACGCTGGCGCCGTCGCGGATCTGGGCGTGGTCGCCGACCCGGGCGCCGTCGCCGATCGTGACGCCGGCGTGGATCACCACGTTGCCGCCGATCAGGACGTCGCGGCCGATCTCGACCCCCTCGCCGAGCAGCAGGCCGGGCGCGAGGTCGGAGGGCTGAAGCGCGGCGCCGCTCACCGCGGCGGGACCCCGGGATGTCTCGAGCGGTCGCTGATCGGCCGCATGCTAACGGCGGCGTCCGGCGCAAGCTGGGCGCGTCCCCAACCGTTACCCAGGCATGAGCGCAAGCAAGAAGATCGGGATCGTCGGCCTCGGCTACGTCGGCCTGCCGCTCGCGGTGGCCTTTGCCGAAGCCGGGCACGAAGTCGTCGGACTGGACTCCGACCGCCGCAAGGTGGACGGCATCAACGCCGGCCGCAGCCACATCGAGGACGTCTCGGAGGCCACCCTGGCCGGTATCGGCGGCCGCCTGCGGGCGAGCGCCGACGAGACCGACCTGGCCGCGTGCGACGCGGTCGTGATCTGCGTGCCGACGCCGCTGACGGGCTCGCGTGAGCCGGACCTGACCTACCTGCTCGCCTCGGCGACGACCCTCTCCCGGGTCCTGCGCCCGGGCCAGCTGGTCGTGCTCGAGTCGACCACCTACCCCGGCACCACCCGCGAGCGCCTGCAGCCGATCCTCGAGGAGTCCGGCCTCGCCGCCGGCAGCGACTTCAACCTCGCCTTCTCGCCGGAGCGGATCGACCCCGGCCGCACCGACTACACCGTGAAGACGACCCCGAAGCTGGTCGGCGGCATCACCCCGGCCTGCGCCGAGGCGGCACGCGACCTTTACGCGCTGATCTGCGACCAGGTCGTCGTCCTCTCCAGCCCCGAGGCCGCCGAGCTCTCGAAGCTGCTCGAGAACATCTTCCGCTCGGTCAACATCGCCCTCGTCAACGAGCTGGCGCAGCTCTGCGACCTGCTCGAGATCGACGTCTGGGAGGTGATCGACGCCGCCTCGACCAAGCCGTTCGGGTTCATGCGCTTCGAGCCGGGCCCAGGGATGGGCGGTCACTGCCTGCCGGTCGATCCCTTCTACCTCGCCTTCAAGGCCCGCCAGCACGACTTCTACCCGGAGTTCATCGAGCTCGCCGGAAAAGTGAACCAGACCCAGCCGGCCTTCTGCGTCGAGCGGATCGACCGGGCGCTGAACGAGGTTCGCAAGCCGGTCAGGGGCTCCCGGATCCTGATCCTCGGCGTCAGCTACAAGGCCGGCGTCGGCGACATCCGCGAGTCCCCGTCGCTGACGATCGCCAAGCGGCTGATCGACCTCGGCGCCGAGGTCTCCTACCACGACCCCTACGTCCCGGAGCTTCCCGAACTCGGCCTCTCCTCGGTCGACCTCGCCGACGGCCTGGCGGACGCCGACCTGGCGGCGATCGTCACCGCCCACCCCAATCTCGACTACGCCGAGGTCGTCGAGGCGGCGCCGCTCGTCGTCGACTTCCGCGGCGTCACCCGCGCGATCGAGGCGCGGAACCTGGTCCGGCTCTAGCGGCCCTCAGGCGACGATCGTCAGCGCGGCGGGGACGGCGCGCAGCTCGATCCGGTCACGCTCGCCGATGTAGTCGCCGTCGACCTGGAGCGGCAGGGGGCGGACGTTCCCCTGCTTGTCCTTGGAGACCGTTTCGACCACCGCGTGGGCGACGTCGTCGAAGTGGGCCACCTGCTTGTGGCGAGCGGCCGGGCTCTTCTCGCTGAAGAGGCGGTTGATCAGGGTCGGCATGTCGCGCTGCGCGGCCCGCTTCAGCACCGCCATCGAGAGGGTGCCGTCGTCGATCGCGATCCCCTCGCAGACCCGGATCGGGCGGCTGGCGAAGTAGGTGAACGGGTCGGAGTTCTGGACGATCGTGGTCACTCCCTCGACCGGCTCGGCCCCGTCGACCGTCGTCCGCATCCGCACCGGGTTGAGGAGGTATTTCCGGTAGAAGCTCGAGACCCCGGCCCACGAGTAGTAGTAGGGGCCGGCGTTGCCCTTCAGGGTCGGGTTGCGGTCGACCCGTTTGACGACGCTGGCGTCGATCCCGGCGCCGCAGGCGAAGACGAAGTAGCGGTCGTCGACCGTCCCCAGGTCGATCTTCCGCGGCTGCCAGTCATCGACCAGCGAGAGCAGGTGCTCGGTCGCGTCAACCACGTCGTTCGGCATCCCCAGCGTCCGCGCCACCACGTTGGTCGAGCCACCCGGCAGGATCGCCACCGGCATGTCCGTCCCCGCGACCCCGTTGACGACCTCGTTCAGCGTCCCGTCGCCCCCGAACGCCACCACCACGTCATAGCCCCCGTCCAGCGCCTCTCGCCCGATCTCCGTCGCATGGTTCTGCGCCTGAGTGGAGACCGCTTCGACGTCGAACCGCCCCTGCAGCGCATAGACCACGAGGTTTTTCAGCCGATCCGAAACCGTCGTCGCATACGGATTGACGATCAGCAGCATCCGCTTCTTGGCGGGCTTGCGACGGCGGAGGGAGCGCAACTGGGCGGACACGGACGCGCAAGCCTAATGCTGCCGCGCGGTCACCTAGGCTGCCGCCGATGATCGACCGACGGGAGCTGGGCGCGATCTTTCTCGGTGGCGCGCTCGGGGCGCTGGTGCGGGCGGGGCTGGCGGAAGCGTTTCCGGACCCGGGGGTGGGGTGGCCTTGGGCGACCTTTCTCGTCAACGTGGTCGGAGCGGCGCTGCTCGGCTACTGGTTCACGGTCCTGCCGCACACGCAGTACCGGCGGCCGCTGCTGACGACCGGGTTCTGCGGGGCGCTGACGACGTTCTCGACCGTGCAGGTGGAGCTGCTGGGGATGCTCGAAGCGGGCCGGGTTCCGCTCGCTTGTCTCTATCTCCTGGCCAGCGTTGGCGCAGGGCTGGCGGGGGTCTCGGCGGCTACTGCTTTCGCGCGGCGGACGGAGGCGGCGTGAGCTGGGCGGCTTGGGTAGGGGTGGCGGTGCTCGGCGGCTTTGGGGCGCTGGCGCGGTTCGGGTTGACGCTGCTGATCACCGACCGGCTGCATCCGCACCTGCCGGAGGGGACGCTGATCGTCAACGTCAGCGGCGCCTTCCTCCTCGGCCTTCTCGCGGGTGCCGCGGTTGAAGGGGACGCGCGGCTCGTCCTCGGCGCCGGCCTGCTCGGCGCCTACACGACCTTCTCGACGTGGATGGTCGAGACGCAGCGGATCGATGAGGCGGGGCGGCGACGAATCGCGGTCACCAACCTAGTCCTCAGCGTGGTTCTGGGGCTCGCAGCCGCCGCGCTCGGCCACGCGATCGGCGCGCAACTCTAGGCGTGTCGCTTTTGTCTCCGTATAGGTAACTAAAGCGACACTAGGTCGCCTCGTACCTGACCACCGACCCCTCGTCGGCTTCGCGCACCCGGCCTTCGTTGACGAGCAGGTCGGCGTGGCCGATCACCTCGCTCAGGGTGAGGAAGGCTTGGGTGACGGCGACGTTGCCCCAGATCGCCTGCGCCAGCTCGTAGGCATTGCGCGGCTGCTCGGCGATCAGGCGGTAGATCTTCTCCTTGCGGCGGTCGTAGCCGGCCATCCGCGAGTCGATCAGATCGGCGTGGTCGGTGATCGGCTCGCCGTGGCCGGGGAGGACGATCTCGGCCGGCATCTCGCGGGTCTTCCGTAGCGACTCGATGTAGGTGACGAGGGCCTGGGTGCGCTGGTTGCTGCCGTCGAGCGGGCGGGTGATCAGCGGGTTGGAGGAGATCTTCGGGAGGAGGTGATCGGCGGCGAGGAGGATCCGCCGCTCCTCGTCCCAGAAGACCGTGTCGGAGGGGCTGTGGCCGGGGCGGTGGAGGACCTCGAGCCGCCGGTCTGCCAGCTCCAGCGTGCCGCCGTCCTCCAGCGGCCGCGTCACCGTCACGTGCGAGCCCCAGCCGCGGAAGCTGCGGGAGACGCTGCGGAGCGCCACCGTCACGTCCTCGGGGATGCCGTTGCGCAGCATCACCTCGACCGCGAACTTGTCCTCAGCCTCGGCATCCTCGTCGAAGGCCGCCAGCCGCTCGGCCGCCGCCCCCAGCGCCGCCACCTCGGCGCCCGAGTGCTCGACCAGGATCTCGACCAGCCCGAGGTGGTCGATGTGCTGATGGGTGACGACGATCAGCTCGAGGTCGGAGAGCGCGTGGCCGCGCTCGGCCAGCCGAGCGGTCAGCTCGTCGAGCGCTTTGCCCGAGTTCGGCCCGGTGTCGACGAGCGTCAGCGGCTCGTCCTCGATCAGGTAGCAGTTGACCCGCCCGACCGCGAACGGCGTCGGGATCGGCAGGCAGTGGATGCCGGCCAGCGCCGCCTGCTCCAGCGCCTCCTGCGGCGTGGCGGTCACGCCCGGATCAGATCGAGGATCTCGTCGCGCTTCTGCTCCATGTCCTCTTTGGAGGTCAGCGACTCGAGGTTGAGCCGCAGCAGCGGCTCGGTGTTCGAGGGCCGGACGTTGAAGTGCCAGTCCGGATAGTCGACCGAGATCCCGTCGAGGTGGGTGATCTCGCCGTCGCCGAAGCGCTCCTCGATCTCGGCCATCTTCCCCTCCTGGTCGGCGACCTCGGAGTTAATCTCGCCGGAGATGAAGTACCGGGAGCGGAACTCCTCCATCAGCTCGGCCAGCGAACGGCCGTCGAGCGAGAGCAGCTCCAGCACCAGCAGCGCCGGGATCGTCCCCGAGTCGGCGTTCCAGAAGTCGCGGAAGTAGTAGTGGCCGGAGACCTCGCCGCCGAAGGCCGCCTCCTCCTCGCGCATCCGCGCCTTGAAGAAGGCGTGGCCGACCCGCGAGAGGTCGGAGCGCCCGCCCTCGGCGGCGACCAGGTCGGGCACCGCCCGGCTCGAGCGCGGGTCGTAGAGGATCGTCGCGCCCGGGTTCTTCTGCAGGATCGAGCGCGCCAGCAGGGCGCAGATGAAGTCGCCGTCGCAGAACGTCCCCTCGCCGTCGATGAAGAAGCAGCGGTCGGCGTCGCCGTCCCAGGCGATCCCGAGGTCGGCGCCGGACCCCTTCACGCGGTCGATGATCATCCGCCGGTTCTCCTCCAGCAGCGGGTTCGGCTCATGGTCGGGGAACTCGCCGTTCGGGACGAAGTACATCTCCTCCAGCTCCAGCGGCAGCCGCTCGAGGATCGGGCCGACCATCGGCCCGCCCATCCCGTTGCCGCCGTCGACCACGACCTTCATCGGCTTCACGTTCGACGGGTCGATGAAGGAGAGGGCATGGGCCTGGAATGCGTCCCAGATGTCGACTTCTTCGGCGTCGCCGCCGCCGGGCTCCTCACCGAGCCCGGCTTCGATCTCCGCCTTGACGTCGCCGATCCCGGCGTCGCCGGAGAGCGGCAGCGCCCCCTCGCGGACCAGCTTGACCCCGGTGTAGGCCTTGGGGTTGTGCGAGGCGGTGACCATCGCGCCGCCGTCGAGCTCGCGCGAGCCGACCAGGTGGTAGAGCATCTCGGTCGCGACCTGGCCGGCGTCGACCACGTGCGCGCCCTCGGCGATCAGCCCCTCGCGCACCGCGGCCGCCATCACCGGCGCGGTCAGACGCATGTCGCGCCCGAGCCCGACCCGCAGCTCGCTCGGCTCCTTGCCGCGCAGCCGTCCCAGCACCCGGGCGAAGGCGCGGCCGATCGCTCGCGCCGTCGTCTCGTCCATCTCCTCGCCGTAGAGGCCGCGGATGTCGTAAGCCTTGAAGATCCCGGGCGGGGAGAGGGGGGACTGGTCGTTCAAAACGCTCCTTTTAAAGCTTCGTAGCTCTGCTCGATCGACTGCGGCATCACTTTGGTGTCGGCGATCACCGGCATGAAGTTGTTGTCGCCGGCCCAGCGCGGGACGACGTGCATGTGGATGTGGTGCTCGACCCCGGCGCCGGCGACCCGGCCCTGGTTGAAGCCGACGTTGTAGCCATGCGGCTGGTAGACCGACTCGAGCCGCTCCATCGCCCGCTGCGCCAGCGCCATCATCTCCGCCAGCGTCTCGGCCGGGATCTCCTGCAGGCGGCCGACGTGGTCGTAAGGCGCCACCATCAGGTGCCCGTTCGTATAGGGGAAGAGGTTGAGGATCACGAAGCTGCGCTCGCCGCGGTGGACGATCAGGTTCGCCTCGTCATCCTCCGCTGCCGGCTTGGCGCAGAAGATGCACTCCTCCTCGATGTCCTTGGACGCGTCCTTCACGTAAGCGAGGCGCCAGGGCGCCCAGATGCGGAAATTAGCCACGGGCCGCTCATCCTATTGACGCCCCGCCGGCCGCTCCGATCGAACTGCATCAAATTTTGGTTGCATGACCACCAGAATCTGATGCAGTTCGGCCTAGAGCCACTTGCGGCGGCGGAAGTAGGCGACCATCGCGACGAGGATGATCGCCATCAGCACCAGGACGGTGATGAAGCCCGCCTCGTGGTGTTCGCTCGGCACCCAGGTGTTCATCCCCATCACGCTGGCGATCAGGGTCAGCGGCAGGATCACGACGCTGATCGCGGTCAGCACCCGGAGGATGTCGTTGAGGCGGTGGGAGATCAGCGACTCGTTGGTCTCCTCGAGCGCTTCGGCGACCTCCTTGTAGTTCTCGAGCATGTCCCAGATCCGCTCGTGGGCGTCGACGATGTCGTCGAAATAGATCTCCAGATCGAGGTCGGAGGCGAGGTAGCGCTGTTTGACTTTCTCGAGGTCGCGCAGGACCGGCCGCTGCGGCCGGATCACTTTGCGGAAGTTGATGATCTCCTGCTTGACATTGGAGATGTCGCGCACGACCTCCTCGGCCCGCTCTTCGAAGATGTCGTCCTCGAGCGCGTCGAGCTTGTTGCCGATCTTGCGCAGCATCGGGAAGCAGTAATCAAAGGAGTCGTCCACTAGGCGGTAGAGCAGGTAGCCGGAGCCGCGGGAGAAGAGCTGTTCGCGCAGCTCCTCTTTTGCCCGGCAGCGCTCGAACAGGTACTCGACCGGCTGCAGCGGCAGGTTCGGGATCGTCACCACGTAATCGGGCCCGACGAAGAGGTCGAGCTCGCCGGTGCCCAGGCGGCCCGCTTTCGGGTCGAAGACCGGCAGGTGGAGGACGATGAAGAGGTAGTCGTCGTAGACGTCGATCTTCGGCCGCTGGTTGCGGGAGAGGACGTCCTCGAGGTCGAGGGCGTGGAACTCGAAATGCTCCTCGAGCCAGGTCCGCTCCAGCGAGCCGGGCCACTCGATGTTGACCCAGCGCAGGCCGTTCGACTCGATCTGCTCGACGTTCGGCTTCTGCGGCTCAGGCGCCGCCGGCTGAGAGACGAGCTCGCCGCGCCGGCCGGGCCGTCGCAGCCTCGGTTTCGGAAGGTTCGGCATCGGCCAGTCCGATCGTCTCTTGGTGCAGCGGGCTCATCGCGGTGCCTAGGTTAGAGGGGAGCGACGAAATGCGTGCGTTCTTGCAGTAAATGGTTGCGGCGCGTCAACCCTTTCCGGTATCGTGCCCTGCACATAAGCGCCACATCTAGAGGGGTGGAGGGACTGGCCCAGTGAAGCCCCGGCAACCATCGCGACCGCAAGGTCGAGACAGGTGCCAAGTCCAGCAGGTCGCGAAGCATGAAGTTAGAGGTGCCCAGCGATTTGGAAGATGTGGGGGATGTCCGATCGGACCTCGCCCCACAGATGGCGAGGTTTTTTGTAAGTGGAAAAGAGGATCGGATGTCTGTAGAGAACTTGAAGTGCAAGGAGTGCGGGGCGACCTACGAGCTCGACGCCAGCTACTTCTGCGAGAACTGCTTCGGACCGCTGGAGGTCGTCTACGACCTGGAAAAGCTCGATCCGGCCGAGGTGAAGCGGCGGATCCAGGCCGGTAGCCAGGGGATCTGGCGCTACTCGGATTTCCTCCCCTTCAAAGGGCACGCGAGCGACCCGCTGGAGCCCGGGTACACGCCTCTGCTGAAGGCCGAGCGGCTGGCCGAGCGGCTCGGGGTAGGCGCCGAGATCTACATCAAGAACGACGCCGCCAACCCGACGCATTCGTTCAAGGACCGCGTCGTCGCCGTCGCCGTCGCTAAAGCGAAGGAGCTCGGCTTCAAGACCGTCGCCTGCGCCTCGACCGGCAACCTCGCCAACGCCGTCGCCGCCCACGCCGCCGCGGCCGGGCTCGACTCCTACGTCTTCGTCCCGGCAAACCTCGAGGAGCAGAAGCTGCTCGCCACCGGCGTCTACGGGACCAACCTGGTCGGCGTCCGTGGCAACTACGACGACGTCAACCGCCTCTGCACCCAGCTGGCCGAGGAGCGCCCGTGGGCCTTCGTCAACGTCAACCTGCGGCCGTATTACGCCGAGGGCTCGAAGACGCTCGCCTACGAGACGGCCGAGCAGCTCGGCTGGAAGCTCCCGGACCGGGTGGTCAGCCCGATCGCCTCCGGCTCGCTCTTCACGAAATTGGGCCGCGGCTTCCAGGAGTGGCTCGACCTCGGCCTCGTCGAGGGCAAGCAGCCGGTCTTCAACGGCGCCCAGGCGCAGGGATGCAGCCCGGTCGCGACCGCGTTCGCCGAAGGCTGGGACGTCTGCAAGCCGCAGCGGCCGGAGACGATCGCCAAAAGCCTGGCGATCGGCGATCCCGCCGACGGCCCCTACGCGGTCGAGCACGCCCGCAAGACCGGCGGCGGCGTCGACGCGGTCACCGACCAGGAGATCCGTGAGGGGATCAAGCTGCTGGCGGAAACGACCGGGATCTTCACCGAGACCGCCGGCGGGGTGACCGTCGGCGTCCTGCGCAAGCTGGCCGAACGGGGCGAGCTCGCCGACGGCGAGCGGGTCGTCGTCTACATCACCGGCGAGGGCTTGAAGACGCTCGACGCGACGCGCGATACGTTCCAGATGCACGAGATCGACCCCAGCCTCGAAAGCTTCGAGAGCGAGTTCCGCCAGGAGGTAGCCGCCTAGATGTCAGTCACCGTGAAGATCCCGACCCAGCTGCGCGCCGCCACCGGCGGCAACGCGGAGCTGGAAGTCGAAGGCTCAACCGTCGGCGAGGTCCTCGACGCCGTCTTCGACGCCCACAACGGCCTCCGCGACCGGATCACCCAGGACGGCGACCTGCGCCGCTTCGTCAACGTCTACGTCTCCGGCGAGGACATCCGCTTCCAGCAGGGCCTGGAGACCTCGATCAACGACGGCGACGAAGTAACGATCTTGCCTGCAGTAGCCGGCGGTTCTTGAAGCCACCTGTAGTCATCCTCTGCGGCGGCCGCGGGACGCGGCTGCGCGAGCGGACCGAGTCGGTGCCTAAGGCGCTGGTGGAGATCGGTGGCCGGCCGATCCTCTGGCACGTGATCCAGATCTACGCCGCGCAGGGCTTTCAGCGCTTCCTGCTGGCGACCGGCTACATGGGCGAGGCGGTGGCGGAGTTCGCCGCCGCAGAGCGCTGGCCCGAGGGGGTTGAGGTCGAGTGCGTCGACACCGGCCTCGACACGCCGACCGGGGGCCGCGTCGCCGCGCTCGCCGACCGCCTGCGTGACGAGACCTTCTGTGCGACCTACGCCGACGGCGTCGCCGACATCGACCTCGACCGCTTGCTCGGGTTCCACCGCGAGCAGGGCGCGCTGGCGACGGTCACCGTGGTCCGCCCCCACCTGCAGTGGGGCGTCGCCGAGCTGCGCGGCGACGCCGTCAGCGGCTTCGTCGAGAAGCCGCGCAGCGAGCACTGGATCAACGGCGGCTTCTTCTGCTTTGAGCCCGAGGCGCTCCGCTACATCGACGCCGGCAGCGTCCTCGAGGAGGAGCCGCTCGGGCGCCTGGCGCAGGACGGC
>DASTGL010000076.1:0-3241 GCA_035719145.1 Solirubrobacterales bacterium | reverse complement strand
GCCGCTCGCAGGAGCGGCTCGAGGAGGCTGCGGCTGAGATCGGCGGCGCCGCGACGTTCGTCGCCGACGCCACCGACCTGGAGCGCCTGGCCCGGCTGCCGCTCGAGGTCGCCGAGGCGCTCGGCTCGGTCGACATCCTCGTCACCAACACGGGCGGCCCTCCCCCGGGCGGCGCCCTCGACCACGGCTTCGAGGAATGGGAGGACGCCTACCGCTCGCTGGTCCTGGCGCCGCGCGTCCTCGCCGGCGCCGTCGTCCCCGGCATGCGCGGCGAAGGCTGGGGCCGGATCGTCAACGTCGGCTCGACGACGACGATCGAGGTCAACCCCGCGCTCAACCTCTCGAACGCCCACCGCATGGCCGCGGTCGGCTTCTTCAAGACGCTCGCCCGCGAGGTCGCCGGCGACGGGATCACCGTCAACACCGTCGCCACCGGCCGCTTCGCCACCGACCGCATGGCCGAGCTCGGCGGCTCGATCGAGAACGTGGAAGCGGCCGCCCGCGAGGAAGTTCCCGCCGGCCGCCTCGGCACGGTCGAGGAGTACGGCGACCTCGTCGCCTTCCTCTGCTCCGAGCGAGCCGCCTACATCACCGGCACCGTCGTCCCGATCGACGGCGGCCTGCTGAAGTCGTACTAGCCGGTCCGCGGCAGCGCCTCTCCCTCCGTCGACGGGACGAAAACCGCCCGCTGTCTCCGGTTTTCGTCCCGTCGACGCTCAGCATTTCCGCCATGCGCTACTGTTAACCAGATGGTTAACGATTCATTCCGCGCCCTCGCCCACCCGATCCGCCGCGAGATCGTCGAACGGCTCGCGGCCGGCCCGGCGACCGTCGGCGAAGCCACCCGCGGCTTCGACGTCTCCAAGCCCGCGATCTCCAAGCACCTCAAGGTCCTGGAGGAGAGCGGCGTCGTCAGTCGGGTGATCGACGGCCGCACGCACCGCCTCTCGCTCGAGCGGCAGTCGCTCGAAGAGGCGGCGGAGTGGATGGAGCGCCAGCGCGCCGTCTGGACGCGGATGTTCGACGTCGTCGACGAGTACCTCAACGAGAAGGAGCAGAGATGAAGATGCCGCCGGTCGTATCGCCACAGGAGTGGGACGCCGCCCGCGAGGAGCTGCTGGTCAAAGAGAAGGAGCTGACCCGCGCCCGCGACGCGCTCGCCGCCGAACGCCGCCGGATGCCGCGGATGGAGGTCAAGAAGGACTACAGCTTCGAGGGGCCCGACGGCCCGGTCAGCCTGCTCGACCTCTTCGAGGGCCGGCGCCAGCTGATCCTCTACCGCTTCTTCTTCGAGCCCGGCGTCGACGGCTGGCCCGAGGCCGGCTGCCGCGGCTGCTCGATGATGGCCGACCAAGTCACCCACCTCGCCCACCTCAACTCCCGCGACACCACCTTCGCCAACGTCTCCCGCGCGCCCCAGGCCGAGATCGCCCGCCTGAAAGAGAAGATGGGCTGGGAGATGCCCTGGTACACGATCACCGACGGCTTCGATGCCGACTTCGGGGTCGACGAATGGCACGGCACCAACGCCTTCTACCGCGACGACGAGGATCGGATCTACCGCACCTACTTCGTCGACAAGCGCGGCGACGAGGCGCTCGGCACCGCCTGGGCCTACCTCGACATCACCGCGCTCGGCCGCCAGGAGATCTGGGAGGACTCGCCCGAGGGCTACCCGCAGACCCAGGCCTACGTCTGGTGGAACCGCCACGACGAATACGACAACGCGACCGTCTTCGAGGCCGCCCTCTCCGACGCGTCCGCCTCCCAGCGCGGCGCCGCCAGCACGTGATCCCCCTCGCCCACGTCGCCGGCATGCCGCTGGAGGAGCTGCTGCCGATGGTCGCCGGTCCCGGCACCGGCCTGCTGGCGGTGCGAGCATGGATGGCGATGAGCCTGCGGCGGCGAGGAGAGGAGAAGCGATGAGCGAGGGGACGATGCAGATCGAGCGCACCTACCAAGCTCCGGCCAAGGCGGTCTTCGAGGCCTGGACCAGCGAGGAGGTGCTGCGGCGCTGGTTCCACGCCGAGCACGACTGGGAGACCCCGGAGGCGCAGGTCGACCTCCGCGTGGGCGGCGACGTCCGCGTCGTCATGCGCGACCCCGCCGGCGGCAAAGAAGTCGGCGGCAGCGGCCGCTACACCGAGATCGAGCCGCCGAGCCGGCTCGCCTTCACCTGGACCTGGGACGGCGAGGACCGCCAGACGCTGATCGAGCTCGACTTCGAGGAGGCCGACGGCCTGACCACGGTGCGGATGACCCACAGCGGCCTCCGCGACGAGGAGGCGGTCAGCCGCCACGAATACGGCTGGAACAACTGCCTCGACAACCTCGAGGGCGCGCTCGCCCAAGCGTAGGGCTCAGCGGTCGGGGCATTCCGAGGGCGCGCCGACGCGCGAGCCCCCGCCCCGGCCGAGCCGGCGCCGCAGCGCCGCCCCCAGCGGGGCCGAGTCGATCGCCGGGCCCTCGCCTTCCTGCCAGTGGTCGATGTCGGGCGCCTGCAGGCGCAGGCCGCCGGCGGCGACGATCGCCGCGACTGCGGCGACGCCCGCCAGCAGCAGGCCGAAGGTGACCCAGGTGGCGCTCTCCACCCCGCTCGCCAGGTCCGGCCCCTTGTTCACCGCCAGGTGGATCAGCAGCGGCGCCGTAAAGAAGGCGGCGACGCCGCGCAGCAGCTCGACCAGGGCGAAGATCCGCGGCAGCTGCGGCGAGGGCAGGGCGAAGCCGGCGACGAAGAGGCCCGGCGCGACCGCCGCCCCCACCCCGACGCCGATGCCGCCGGTGCCGAGCGCGATCAGGGTGGTGTCGCCCTCCGCGGCCCCGGTCAGGAGCAGCGCCGTCCCGGCCAGGCAGAGCAGCCCGGTGAAGGCGAGCACCGGCACGTAGCGGGTGAAGAGCAGGTAGCCGAAAGCGCAGGCGGTGAGGACCGCGCCGCCCAGCTCCGGCCAGAAGAGCGCGGTCGAGAGGTGCTGGGACTCGATCGTCAGCTGCAGCAGCCCGACCAGCGCCACCGACCCCGCCCCGGCCGACATCGCCAGCGCGATCGCCGCCAGCGGGATCGTGTGGCCGAGCTGGCGGACCGGCATCAGCGGGTCCTTGACGTAGGCCTGGTGGGCGACCAGACCGACCAGGCAGGCCGCTCCCAGCGCCATCGGGATCAGCACCACCGGCGAGGTGAAGCTGTGGGCGACGAGGTTGGAGGCGCCGAAGAAGGCGGCGGTGCAGCCGACCGAGGCCAGCG
>DASTGL010000075.1:0-5030 GCA_035719145.1 Solirubrobacterales bacterium | reverse complement strand
CTCAGCTCCCGCAGCAGCCCCTCGACGTGGGCGCCGCGGCTGCCGCGGGCGCCGCTCTCGAGGTCGTACTCGAGGTTGCCGTAGCCGGCGGCGACCTCGGCGACCCGGGCGACCGCGGCGGGCGCCAGCGGCGCGCGCCCGAGGTTGGTGTGCAAGACGACCCCGGTGGCGTTGATCACCCACTGCAGGCTCGGCCGGGCCAGCCGGGCCAGCCGCTCCGCTGCCGCGGACGCCAGTTCCTCCTCGCTCAGGGCCGGTCCACCGCCGAGCAGCGCTTGGCGGGCGGCATCGATTGCCTGCCGCGCCGCGGCGACCGCAAGGTGGTGGGGAGCGTCGGGCAGCCGCGCCGCCAGCCGCTCGACGGAGGGCAGGCTGCGGAGCCGCTCGGCGTTGTCTTCCGGCTGGGTCTCGGTGTTCATATGAGTGCTTACGGCTACCCTCGATGCGATGGCTGTAGCGACCGAACGCCCGAAGTTGACCGAACTCTCCCACGGGGCCGGTTGCGCCTGCAAGATCGGCGCCGCCGAGCTGCGCGAGATCCGCGCCGGGCTGCCGACCTTCTCCGACCCCAGACTGCTGGTCGGTCTCGACCCCGCCGACGACGCCGCCGTCTACAGGCTGAGCGAGGAGCTGGCGCTGGTCCAGACCCTCGACTTCTTCACCCCGATCGTCGACGACCCGCGCGATTTCGGCCGCATCGCCGCCGCCAATGCGCTCTCGGACATCTACGCGATGGGGGCGCGGCCGGTCCTGGCGCTGAACATCGTCGCCTTCTCGCTCGAGCGGCTCGGCGGCGAGGTGCTGGCCGAGATCCTCGCCGGCGGGGCCGAGGTCGCCGCCGCCGCGGGCGTGGCGATCGGCGGCGGCCACTCGATCGACGACCCCGAGCCGAAGTACGGGATGACCGTCAGCGGCGTCGTCCATCCCGAGGAGCTGCTGACCGCGGCCGGCGCGCAGCCGGGCGACGAGCTCTACCTGACCAAGCCGGTGGGCGGGGGGCTGATCACCACCGCGGCCAAGCGCGGGATCGCCGAGCCGCGGTGGGTCGAGGCCGCGGTCGAGGCGATGACCGCCCTCAACGCCGAGGCCGCCGAAGCGGCTCGCGCTGCCGGCGCCCATGCCCTCACCGACGTCACCGGCTTCGGCCTGCTCGGGCACCTGTACGAGGTCTGCGAGGCGAGCGGGGTGAGGGCGGAGATCGACGCCGCCGCCGTGCCGGCGCTGCCGGGAGCGCTCGAGCTCGCCGCCTCCGGCAGGGCCGAGGCCGGCGGCAGCCGCCGCAACGCCGCCGACGCCGAGCGCTTCACCGCCTGGGGCGCCGAGGTCCCGGCCGAGCGCCGCGCCCTCCTCACCGACGCGATGACCTCCGGCGGGCTGCTCGCCGCGGTCCCGCCGGGCACCGCGATGACCGGCACGAAGATCGGCACCCTCGTCGAGGGCGCGCCCCGGATCGCCGTCTCCTGAAGATCTTGAGCTTCCGCCGCACACCCCCTTTGCTCGTCGCCCTGCTCGCAGTCGCCTGGCCGGCGATGGCGAGGGCACAGGTCGAGCCGGTAAAGCCGGCCGGCCCGCCGCCGCAACTGCTGCTCTTCCACGGCGGCTCCTTTCTCTTCGAAGACCCCACCTTCGAGGAAGCGACCGAGCCCCTGGCGGAGGAGGCCGGCTTCGTCCCCCACTACGTCGACTACCCCCTCGGGAACCTGCCGGCGGCGCTGACCCGGGCGCGAGAGGAAGCGGCGCGGCTGCGGGCGCGGTACGGCGCCGAAGACGTCTACGCCTACGGCTCCTCCGCCGGCGGCACCCTGGCGACGTTGCTCGCGGGCGAAGGCCTCGTCGCCGCCGCCGTCGCCAAGGCGCCGCCCTCGGACCTGGTCGGCTGGACCTGGCCGCTCTCGACCTATGGCGACGATTACTACGAACGGATCGGCCTCGGCGAAGAGGCCCGCTACCGCTTCTCGCCGCTGCGGCGCCCGGAGCGGCAGCCGCTGCTCCTGCTCCAGGGCCGCTCCGACCAGGTGGTGCCGGCGGCGATGAGCGAAGCCTTCGCGGCGAAGTTCGGCCAGGTCCGCCTCTGGCTGCTGGCCGGCGGGCACCACGCCGAGCGCTCTCGCCCGCAGGTCGTGGTCCGGGCGCTGCGCTGGCTCCTGCGCGCGAACGGCGCCGAAATGACCGAAGCGGGTAGGTAAGGAGATGGCGCCAGACCCCAAGCACGAGTTCCGCCCCGACATCGAGGGGCTGCGCGCGGTCGCGATAGGCGCCGTCCTGCTCTGCCACGCCGGCCTCGGCTTCGCGGCCGGCGGCTTCGTCGGCGTCGACGTCTTTTTCGTCATCTCCGGCTTCCTGATCACCCGCCTGCTGCTCGGCGAGGTATCCCGCACCGGCAGCGTCTCGCTGCCCCGCTTCTACGCCCGCCGGGTTAAGCGGCTGCTGCCGCTCTCGGCCCTGCTGCTGGCGGCCGTCGCCGCCCTCTCGCTGCTGATCTACTCGCCGGTTCGGGCCGGCGAAATCGCCGGTGACATCGTCAGCTGCGCCACCTACACCGCCAACTGGCACTTCGCCGCGCAGTCGGTCGACTACTTCGCCCAGGGCACCGAACCGAGCCCGGTCCAGCACCTCTGGTCGCTGGCGATCGAGGAGCAGTTCTACCTCGTCTGGCCGGCCCTGCTGCTGGGGCTGACCTGGTTCCAGCGCCGCCGCGGCCGCTCCCCTCGCCCCGTCCTCCTTGCGGGCCTGGGGGCGATCCTCGTCGTCTCCTTCGTCCTCAACCTCCGCTACGTCGACAGCCAACCCGCGGCCGCCTACTTCTCGACCTTCGGCCGCGCCTGGGAGCTGGGGCTGGGAGCGCTGCTGGCGGTGCTTGGCGACGTCCGCCTGCGCCGGCTGCCGGCGCTGGCGGTCGGCTGGCTCGGGGTCGGCGCGATTGCCTTCGCGACGTTCAGCTTCGGCCCGGAAACGCCGTTCCCCGGCACCGCGGCGCTGGTACCGACGCTCGGCGCCGCCGCCCTGATCCTCGCCGGCGCCTCCTGGGAGGCCCAGGGCCGCTGGGGGTCGGCGGCGCTGCTCTCACTACCGCCGTTCCGCTACGTCGGCCGCATCTCCTACTCCTGGTACCTCTGGCACTGGCCGGCGCTGATCTTCGCCGCCGCCCTCTGGGGGACGCTCTCGCCGCTCGCCGGGGTCGCCGTGATCGCCGCCTCCTGGCTGCCGACCGCGATCACCCACGGCCTCGTCGAGGAACCCTTCCGCCGCTCGAAGCGCCTCGTCGCCTTCCCGCAGCGGGCCTTGGTCCTCGGCGTCGGCTGCACGGCGATCGCCCTCGGCGCGGCGCTGCTGCTGGTCGACCTGCAGCCGACGCTGAAGACCGCGCCGCAGTCCGACGTCACCGGGGCGCTGGCGCTGAAAGCGGGCGTGGTTCCCCAGGCACGCGCCGACGCCGTGCGCCCGAACCCCCTCAAGGCCTGGGCCGATCGCGGCGAGAGCTTCGCCGACGGCTGCCTTGTCGGGATCGCCGGCACCAACTCCAACCGCTGCCTCTACGGCGACCCGCACGGGAACCGGACGCTGATCCTCTTCGGCGACTCCCACGCGATGCAGTACTTCCCGCCGCTGCAGGAGGTGGCGAAGAAGAATCACCTGCGGCTGATCGCCCTGACCAAGGCCGAATGCACGCCGGCCGAAGTCGAAGTGAAAAGCATGGTCGCCGACCGCGAGTACTCGCAGTGCGACGCCTGGCGCGAAGAGGAGCTGAAGCGGATCGAAATGGCGGGCCGCTCGACCGTGGTGATCATGTCCAGCGACACCGCCTACACCCCATACGGCGAGGGCGGCGAACAGCTATCGGGACCGGAAGCGGCGGACGCGATGGAAGCGGGCTACGTCTCGACGCTGCGCCGCCTGCACGGCCTCGGCCTGCGCACCGTCGTGATCAGGGACACGCCGCTCGCCCCCGATGAGATCCCCGCCTGCGTCTCCGAACACCTCGACGACCTCGCCTCCTGCGACTTCCCCCACGCGCCCACCTGGGAGAAGGAATTCGAACGGCGCGCCGCCGACCGCGCCCCCGGCAGCCAGCTGATCGACCTCACCCCGGAGATCTGCCCGGGGGGCATCTGCCGCTCGGTGATCGGTAACGCCCTCGTCTACCGCGACGACAACCACCTCACCGCGACCTTCGCCCGCACCCTGAGCCCCTGGATCGAAGCCGACCTCTCCGGCGACGGGCTCGATTCCGCCGCGAAGGTCGCCCTGCAGGGCGGAACCAGGGGTGCCGATTCGGCTTCCTAGAGGAGCCGAACCCCTAGCTCCTCTCCTCGTCGCGGCGCATCCGGTCCGCCATCGACCTCCAGAGGCGCAGCGGCAGCAGGCCGAAGAGCGGCGCGCGCTTGCCGGTCGAGCCGCGCTCGTCGTAGTCGAAGGCACGGGCGAAGCGCCGTGCTTCGGCCGCGGTCGGGTACTCCTTTTCGCCGCCGGCCCCGCAGCCGCGCTCGCAGGCCCAGCGCATCGTCCGCCCTTCGTTGCCGAAGCGGTAGCGGTGACCGAAGACGCGGCAGCTCAGCATGCTCTTCCTCTACCCGAAGCGGGGGCGGCAACTCCTTAGCTGCGGTTCAGGTTCTGGTCCTAGCCTGCGGCGCGATGGAGCGTCGATGGTCGTTCGGCGGAGTCGCCGGCAACGAGATTCTCACCAGCTCGGTGGCGGCGGTGCTGACCGTGCTGCTGGTGGTCGAGGGGGTGACGATCCTCCAGCTCGGCCCGCTCCTGGTCCCGCACATGGTCGTCGGGCTGATGCTGATCCCGCTGGTCGGGCTGAAGCTCGGCGCCACCGGCTACCGCTTCCTCCGCTACTACACCCACGCCCCCGCCTACCGCGAGAAGGGGCCGCCGCTGCTGCCGCTGCGGCTGCTGGCCCCGGTCCTGGTCGCCGCCACCGTCGGCGTCTTCGCCACCGGCGTCGCCCTCCTGATCGACGGCCGCAAGTCCGACACCCTGCTTTTTCTCCACCAGGCGAGCTTCGTCGTCTGGGGGGCCGCCTT
>DASTGL010000074.1:0-11668 GCA_035719145.1 Solirubrobacterales bacterium | reverse complement strand
GCTCCGATCGTCAGCTCGTCCTCGTCGGGACTCGTGCCCGGCGGTTCGGGCTCGCCGGCCAGCAGCTCCTCGTAGACCCCGAGCAGCTCCTCGACGTGGGTCCGCATCGGGTAGACGGGCCTGACCCCACCGCTGAGGGTGCGCCAGAGCTGGGTCGAACCGGCGGCCTGGGAGATCACCCGCGCCAGGTCCTCGGGGTCGCCGACCCGGAAATGAAGGCCGTCGACGCCGTCGGTGACCTTCTCCGCCATGCCGCCGATGTTGCTGCAGATAACCGGCCGACCGTGCATGAAGGCCTCCTGGATCACCAAGGGCGAGTTCTCCCACCAGCGCGAGGGGACGAGCACGTAGTCGACGTCTTCCATTAACGAGCCGAGCTGGTCGTGGTCGTAGCGGCCGATCATCACCACCCGGTCGCCGCTCTCCTCCAGCAACTTCGCGAATTCCTCCTGGAACTCCGGCGGCTGGATCTCGAGGTTGGCGCCGTGCAGGTAGATCGTCGCGTCGACGTCCTCTTCAGCCAGCTTCTTCGCCGCCTGAAGGACGACGTTGACCCCCTTGTAGTGGCTGAACTGGCCGAAGAAGCCGAAGCGGTTGCGCTTTTTCCGCCGCGGGTTGCCGGGCTCGTAGTCGAGCGGCAGGCGACCGTACTCCTCGACCTTGATCTTCTCGGTCGGGATCCCCCAGTCGACGTAGCGGTCCCGCAGCTGCCTGCTAGGGGCGATGAAGAGGTCGACCAGCTCCATCTGCGACTGGATGAAGCGCTTGCGCATGAAGAACTCCTGCGGGGCGACGTCCGTGAAGCACTCGTGGCAGCGGCGCGGCGACTCTTCCAAGCAGGGCTCTTCATCGGTCGCCCGCAGCAGTTGCCCGTGGCGGTGGCAGATCGGCAGGAACTCGTGCAGCGTGTAGACAATCGCCGCGTCGGGCAGGGTGTTGCGGACCTCGCGAATCGCCTCCAGGCCGATGAACAGGGTGTGCTGAAAGTGGACGACGTCGGGCTGCTGGGCGCGCAGGAACTCGCGGAAGTGGGTGGTGATCGTCGACTTCTCGCGAGTCGAGTTGAGCAGCCAGTCGAAGTTCGAGAGCTCGGTGTAGAAGAAGTACTGGCCGGGGTCCCGGTCGTTGACGCCGGTCAACAGCGTTCCCTCGTGGTAGCGCGAGGAAGTCGAGAAGGGGGGGCCGGTGCGTGCCAGGAACAGCGACTCCCACTCGCTTTCGTCACGCATCGCCTCATGCAGCTCGAAGGCATAGGCCTCGGCGCCGCCGGGCCGGATCACCGGATGGTTGTGGGAGACGTAGAGGACCTTTCGTGAGCTCACTGCCATGCAGCCTCCTTCGGCCTGAGGGCGTTGCGGGTTGAGGACCTGAGCTGACCGTTCAGCTCATAGACGACGCAGACGCGTTCCCGCAGCGCCAGTCGCCGACAGTCTTTCTCCAAGTAGGCGGCCAGCGCCGGGCGCCGAGTCAGCGTCCAGAGGCTCGCCGCCGGGAGGAGAAGGAAGTGGACGCCGTTGTGGGCGAGCGTCCGCAGTTGGGAGACCTGCCGAGCCCCGTCGCCCTCCGGCTGCGCGTGGCGACCGGTGGCGTCGTGGGGAAAGTGCCAGGCTTGGCGCTCGAGCGCGAGCAGGTCGTCGTCGCCTTCGCTCCAGACGAGGACGACCTCGTCGTCGGGGATCAGCCCCTGGACCAGTGCCCGCATCGCCGGCAGGCAGCGCCGCTGCTGCTCACGCTGGGCGAAGTCGGGAACGACCCGCGGCGTGGCCGCCGGCAGGTCGAGCAGCCGGTAGATCCGGCAGAGCTCCTCGGGGGTGCCGAGCCGCTCGTAGCGGCCCCGCAGGTGCAGCTCCAGCTCGGGGTAGTGGTCGAACCACCAGTAATAGGTGGCGGGCAGAACCAGATAGGCGCCGCCGAGCGCGCGCAGCCCCTCCAGGTGCTCGACCGCCCACTTTCCGTCGAGCGGATGGTGGCCGGCGTACTGTCCGGTGGCGGCGCGCGGGAAGTGCCAGCCGCTGCGCCCGTCGAAGCGGACCAGGTCCTCATCGCCCTTGCTGACGACGAGGACGACGGCGCCGACCGGGGTCAGCTCCTCGACCACGGCGGTGATGCGGGGTGCCAGCTCCTCGTAGGCGAGAGATTGGATGCCGACGGCGGTGGTCACCGGCGCGCCTCCGCCGTCGCCGCGACCGGCTCGAGAGCGTAGATCGCGCAGGACCCGTCAGTCGCGAGGCGGGAGCGCGCCGCGAGGTGGGATGCAAAGCCCCGGTAGTGCTCGAGCCACCAGCTCTCGGCGCTGGGGACGACGAGGTAGTCCGCTCCGGTCGAGCGCTCCGCCTCCAGCAGCGCGATGGCCTCAGCGTCGTCGTCCGGGTGGTGCCCGAGGGGGCGGCCGTCGGCGCCCCGTGGAAAGTGGCGCGCCTCGCGCTCGCCGAGCCGCAGCAGCTCCGAGTCGCCGCGACTGAGGACCAGCACGGTGGCCCTCGCCGGGACGCTGCGCTCGACCTGCTCCTTGATCGCATCTACGTTTTCTCCGTAGGAGATCCGCGGCAGCTCGACCTCGACCCCGCGATCGGCGAGCTCGGCGGTCAGCCGCGTCAGCTCCAGCTGCAGGTCGGCGACCCGGCGGCCGGAGGCGCGCAGCTGCGGCTCCAGCTCGTGCTCGTGACGGTCGGTGCGCTCGATCCCGGCGAGCAGAGGCGAGACCGAGATCCGCAGCGGGTGAGCATCGGGGTACTCGACCTCGATCAACCCGTCGGCGGCGTAGAGCTCGAGGTCGTCGCGATGGACGCGATCGCGCCAGCGCTCGCGGTAGCGGGCGACGCTCGGCTCGAACTTCTCCTGCTGCCCGCGCGAAGCCGACTCCAGGTGGACGAGGGTGGCAGCCGGGCAGTAGTGAACCTCTCCCCCGGCCTCGCCGAGCCGCAGGCAGAGATCGACGTCCTCCAGCGAGTTCAGGTAGCCCTCGTCGAAGCCGCCGAGGGCCTCGAACCTAGCCCGGCGCACCAGCATGCAGGCCCCGGTCACCGCCTGCAGTCGACGGGGGGCCGCCACCGCTGGATGGTCGGCGGGGAAGCCGGCGTAGAGGTTGTGCGGGTAGCCGTCCTGGCCGAAGGCGACACCGGCGTGCTGGACCGTCCCGGTCGGGTAGAGCAACCGGGCGCCGATCGCCTCCGCCTCGGGATGCTCGTCGGCGTAGTCGAGCAGCGCCTCGAGCCAGCCGCGCTCGGGTTCGGTGTCGTTGTTGAGAAAGACGAGGTGCTCGCCGTTGGCAGCCGCGGCACCCGCGTTGCAGGCGGCCGCGAAGCCCGAGTTCCGCTCCAGCCGCAGCGAGCGGACTGCATCGCCGAGCTCGGCCAGCAGCTGGGGAGTCGCGTCAGTGGAGGCATCGTCGACGACCACCACCTCGCAATCGGGCGGCAGATCGGCAAGCACCTGCCGCAGGCAGCGGCGGCTGAGGCCGGCGCGGTTGTGGACCGGCACCACCACGCTCGCCCGCGGCGACTCGCTCACTTTCCACCCCCGTCGAGCCGGTAGATCGCGCCGGCGCGATCGTCGACCACCACGGGTTCGCAGTTGCGCTCGAGGTGTTCGCGGAGGCCGTCGTAGTGGCGCAGCCACCATAGGTAGGTCGGCGGCACGACGAGGAACTGCGCGCCGCGCTCCCGCAAGGACTCCAGGTGGGTGATCGCTTCCTCGCTGTCCGCTGGGTGGTGGCCGGCCCAGGCGCCGTCGGCGGCCTGTGGGAAGTGTTCGGCGCGGCGCCCGTTCAAGCGCAACAGCTGCTCGTCGCCGCGGCTGATCACCAGCACGGTCGAGTCGCTCGGCACGGTCTCCTTCACCGCTTCGCGCACCTGCTCGGCTTCGCGCTGATAGCGAGGGTTCGGCCGCCGCCCGTAAGGCTGCCAGGAGCGGCCCCACTTCTCGGCGTAGCGGCGCTGGTTGCGAACCAGGATCCGCGTGTACTCGCCGCTGGGGACGAGCGCTCCGAAGGAGGCCTCGCCGAAGTGGTGGACGAGGACGTCGTCGGCGCAGCGCAGCTCGTAGCCGGCCTGCCGCGCCCGCTCGGCGTAGTCGTCGTCCTCGAGCAGGCCGATCTCGTACCCCTCGTCGAGCGGGCCGAGCCGGAGGAAGGTCTGGCGCCGCATCGCCAGGCAGAACATCGCCGGGGTGGCGATCTCGACCCATTCGCCCGCGTGCTGCTCGGATCGGCGCGCCGCCTCGTCGAGGTACTCCCCCCAGGTGCCGTAATCCACGTCGATCTCAGCCTCGTTGCCGATCCGGTTGGTGACCGGCCCCACCAGCCCGACCCGGTTGTCGGCGAGGTGGCGCCGCAGCCCCGCCAACCAGCCGGGTGCCACCATCGTGTCGTTGTTGAGTAGGACGAGGTGATCGCCGCTCGCCAGCGCCAGGCCCTGGTTGCAGGCCGGCGCGAAACCCATGTTGGTGCCGTTGAGGAGAACCCGCACGCGGGCGTCGAGCTCGGCCAGCCGCGCCAGATAGGCAGCGGTGCCGTCGTCGGACCCGTTGTCGACGACGATCAGCTCGAAGCCGTCGTCTTCGGTGTTGGCGAGGACGCTTTGCAGACAGAGGCGGGTGAAGACCAGGTTGTCGTGGGTGACCACGACGACGCTGGCGCTCTCCTTCGCCGTCCGCACGGGGCCGTCGTAGCGCGCCGACGCGGTCGCGTAGGCAGCCTCCACCGTCTCCCGCGGCAGCACCGTCGGCCGCCGCGAGTCCGGCTCCAGCGGCATCGACCGGGGGAATGCGCCCGGTTTCGCTTCGCTGCGGGAGCTGCCCGTGCGCACGTCGAGCTGCTCGAGCAGCTGCCCCAAGACGACCTCGTGGCTGAAGTGCTCGCGGGCGATCTCGCGCGCCGCCTGCGCGTTGCCGGTGTAGTCGCGATCGATCTCTTCCACGGCCGCCAGCGCCTCGTCGGGCGAGTCGAAGCCGAAGAGCCCGCGGCCGCTCGGGAAGACGTTGCTGAAGCCGGTCTCCTGAGTGATCACCGGCCGTCCGGACGCGAGGTAGGTGGCGCTGCGGTCGCTGAACCAGCCCGTCCGCAGGCGCACGTTCTGCTCCTTGGCGACGGTGAACTCCCCTCGGGAGGCGCCGATGTAATCGCGGTAGCGGTCGATCCCGCGCGAGATCTCGAGCCCGTCGCGGACCCGCCAGCCATGCTCACGCAGCATCTTGCGCTCCGGCTCGTCGCAACTGCTCAGAGCCAGCTCGAAGGTCTGGCCGCTGCGCTCGGGCAGCTCGAGATGCTTGAGGAACTCCTGGTGCTTGCTCCAGGTGTACCGCGCGCCCTCGAAGGTGACGTCGCGCCAGTCCTGGCGCCAGTTGCCGATCGTGGTGAAGACGCCGGCCGGCTGCGGCGAGCGGTCCGGCCAGAGGTCGAGAACGACCGGCTGGCGCGTCTTCTCGAAGGCGAACCGCTCGCTGCGCGGCAGCCGGCAGTCGGGGTTGCCCCAGTTCTCGGCGAAGCTGAAGAAGGCGCTGTGGGGCTCGAGGAACTCGACCGTCTCGCGAAGCCCGTGGTCGAGCTCGAGCTGCAGCTGGACGGGGTCGGTCTCCAGGTAGACGAGCCGTCCCGTCGCCGCCAGCTCGGGGTAGGGCTGGGTGCCGCCGTGGAGGTTGATCAGCAGCTCGGCCGATCCGTAGAGGCGTTCCAGCTCGCGTTCGCTCATCCCGAAGCAGCGGCCGTCGTCGTGCAGTGCCCGGAAGGCCCAGCGATCGGCGAAGCCGAAGCGTCGCATCAGCGCCCCGATGTACTCGGCGGCGAGCGCCGAGCTGTCGTCGTCGGGGCTGCTCATCAGCATCGACGGGGTCCGCGCGTGCGTCTCGACGTAGTAGGTCTCGCAGCCGAGCCGCTCGAACCCCAGGAGGTAGTGCAGGTTCTGCCAGGCGACGCCGGCCACCGGCATCTTCGTCATCATCCCGAGCAGGACGACCTTCGGCGCGCTCACGAGAGCTGCCTCCAGCTGCCGCCGTTCCCGTTTCCATTTCCGCCGCCGTTGGTGTCGGGGGTCTCAGGCGCAGATCCCGCGTCCGGCTCGACCGCCGGCGCGGCGAGGACCGGCTGCGGCTCCGGATGTGGGGCGAGCGGCGCCCGTCGCCTTCCCCGTTCCTTCGTCTGGGCCTTGTGCAGCTCGGTGTAGACGCCGCCGCAGTCGACCAAGTCCTCATGGGTTCCGCGTTCGACGATGCGGCCGTCCTGCATGACCAGGATCTGGTCGGCGTGGCGGACAGTCGAGAGGCGGTGGGCGATCATGAACGAGGTCCGCCCCTCCATCAGATCCTCGAGCGAGTCGAGGATCACGTCCTCGGTCTTCGAGTCGATCGAGGAGGTCGGCTCGTCGAGGATCAGGATCGGGGCATCGCGGAGGAAGGCGCGGGCGACGCAGATCCGCTGGCGCTCGCCACCGGAGATATGGGCCCCCCGCTCGCCGAGCACGGTCTCGTAGCCGTCTGGCAGACGGCTGATGAAGTCGTGGCAGTTCGCCGCCCGCGCCGCCGCCTCGATTTCCTCGGCGCTCGCCTCGAGGCTGCCATAACGGATGTTCTCGGCGATCGTGCCCGAGAAGAGCAGGGGTTCCTGCAAGACGACGCTGATCTGGTCGCGGAGCGAGGCCAGCTTGACGTCGCGGAGATCGACGCCGTCGAAGCTGATCCTTCCCTGCTTCGGGTCATAAAAGCGGATCAGCAGGCTCATCAGCGTGCTCTTGCCGGCGCCGGTATGGCCGACGACGGCGACCCGTTCGCCCGGCGCTACCCGGAAGGAGACGTCTTCCAGCGTCCGTTTACGTCGTGAATAGGCAAAGGAGACGTCTTCGGCCGTGATCCAGCCGCGCACCCGGTCGAGCTCGATCGCGTCCGGTTTCTCCTTCACCTCCGGCTCCATGTCGAGCAGGCTGATCGAGGCGTTGAACTGGACCAGCTCCTCGTGGATCATCCCCACCGTCGTGCTCAGCTGTTCGAGCGGCTGGTAGACCGAGGCCATGTAGGTGAGGATCACGATCAGTTCGCCGACCGAGAGCTTGCCGTTCATTACGTGCCAGGCGCCGACGCCGAGGATCAGCGAGAGGCCGGCGGCGCTCGCCGTCTGCACGCCGAGCGTGTAGAGGCTCTGGCTGACGGTCAGCTTCACCCGTTCCTGGACCGCGATTTCACCCTGCTCCTTGAAGCGTTTGTGCTCGTAGTCCTCGCGGCCGAAGGTGACGATCACCCGCAGCATCGACATCGCCTCGTGGACGATCGAAAGCGAGCGCCACTCCAACTGCTGCACCCGCTGCAGCCGCGGCACGATCCGCTTGCCGTAGACGCCGAAGGACCAGAACAGCAGCGGCACCACTATCAACGAGAGCAGCGCCAGTTCCCAGTCGATCAGAGCGGCGATAGCCAGCATCCCGACCAGCGTCATCAGCGACTCTGCCACCGGCGGGATCACCATCACGATCGTCCCCACCGCGGCGGCCTGGTTGTTGATCTGGCTCATCAGGGCGCCGGTCTGGCGCTGGTCGTGGAAGGTCAGTGAGAGCCGCTGGACATGGTTGAAGAGGTCACTGCGCAGGTCGAGGACCATGTTCTGCTCGGTTTTCGCGCCGAGGTAGTGGTTGAGGACGGTGAAGCCGTTGCCGGCGACGACGATCACGAAGCGCAGCAGCAGCATCGACAGCAGTAGGACGAGCCGCTCGGGGTTTTCGCCGAAGATCTTCTCGATGAAGCCGCCCGGGTTTTCCTGGTTGAGGACCTGGTTCAGGATCACCGCCAGCGGCCACGGCTCGCCGAGGCCGAAGAGAGCGGCGAGGACGGTCGCCAGGGTGAGGAAGATCAGGGTTTTCCGGTAAGGACGCAGGTACGGCTTCGCCCGTGGCAGCGCTTTCCAGAGCTCCCAGGCACCCTTTCGCTGCTCCTTCTTCTGCGCGCGGCGGACGCGGCGCTCGCTCCGCATCGGGATCGGCCCCATCCACGGGCTCATCGCCGCTCCCTCATCGCCGCCAAGCCAAGCTGCGTCTCTTTCCGCGTGCCCGCCGCAGCGGCGGCGCTCGCCTCGGGCGCGTCCTTCTCCCCCAGCGCCTCCAGCTCCGCCACCGCGAGGCTCGTCGCCGTCGCCATCCCCTCGATCCCGAAGGTGACGAGGAGGGTGATCCCGACTGCGATCGCGATCGCGATGTGGGGCTGGCCTAGGCGCAGGGCGGTCACCGTGAAGAGGAGGAGGACGAGGACGGTGAGGCGGCCGGCGGCGGTGGCGCGGGGCCAGATGCGCGCCCGCAGGAGCTGGCGGCCGTCGCCGTGCTCCTCGACGGCGGTGCGGATCTTGACGCCGCCGAGGACGCCTGCCCGCAGGTCGAGGTCCCAGCGGTCGAAGGGGCCGCCGCTGTGGACGAAGCCGCCGGCGGCGGTGAGGCCGTCCTGCAGCTGCTCGACCCAGGCTGTCGGTTCGCGCCAGCGTTCGCTCCAGACCTCGATCGTGCGCGGGTGGGGCAGGGCCGGCAGCGGCCGCGCCCGGCGCCGCCAAGGCGAGAGCCCGTTGCGCAGCCGCCCGGCGAGCCGCGCCAGCGGCTGCAGGAGGAAGAGCAGCGAGGTGACCGCCCGCCGCTTCAGCAACGTCCGCGCCTCTTCGCCGGGGCGCAGGTGGTGCGAGCGCCAGCCGTTGGCGACGGCGCCGGCGAGGATCCAGGCGATCAGGGCGAAGAAGACCGGGGCGGCGACCAGCAGCGGCGACCAGAGCAGACCGAGCGCCGAGAGCTCGCCCAGCAGCGCGACCAGGAGCAGGCCCTCGGGCGCCTGCAGCATCCCGGTCCAGAAGCGCGGCGGTTCGTAGACCGACTGGAAGAGCGCGGTCCCCCAGGTGCCGTAGCGGACCAGCGAGCGGCGGCGCGGGGTCTGCGCCGCCGGCGCCTCGTAGATCCGCCCCGACCAGCGGGAGGAGCCGGCGCGGTTGTAGTGGGTCGGCCACTTGCGCTCCAGCAGCGCCTCGGCCTTGCCGTAGCCGTACTGCTGGCGCAGGTAGCGGCGGATCGAGTCGCGGCGGCGGTGCATCACCACCGCCCCGGCGCTGAAACCGAGCGTCCGCCCGGCTTTCTGCAGCCGCCAGCAGAGGTCGACGTCGTCGCCGGCGACCCGGAAGCGCTCGTCGAAGCAGCCGACGTCTTCGAGGACGTCTTTGCGGAAGGCCATGTTGCAGCCGGGCACGTGCTCGGCCTCGCGGTCGGAGATGAGGACGTGGATCGGCCCGCCCGGCGCCGCCGCCACGCATTCGGCCACCAGCCCGTCGTCGCAGGGAGGGATGTTGGGGCCGCCGACGCCGGCGTGGCCGTCGGCCCGCAGCAGGGCGGCGACGTAGTGCAGCCAGTCGGCGTCGGGGTAGGCGTCGTCGTCGAGGAAGGCGACGATCTCCCCCCGCGCCGCCTCGATCCCCTTGTTGCGGGCGTGGCCGAGGCCGCGATGGGCGGTCTCGATCAGGGTGGCGCCGTGGCGGCGGGCGATCTCGGCCGAGGCGTCGCTGGAGCCGTCGTTGACGACGATCACCTCGTAATCGGGGTAGGTGAGGGCGCCGAGCCGCTCCAGGCACTCGTCGAGCGTGCTCTGGCCGTTGTGGGTGCAGACGACGACCGAGACCGGCGGCCAGGGCCCCCGCCCGGTGAACGGGACCTCGGCGAAGGCGCGCCGGACCGCCTCTAGCGCCGGCTTGGGAGCGCGGTCGCGGCCGACCAGGCCGAAGTCCCAGTCCTCGACGTCGTGACCGCCGCGGTGCCACTCGTCGGTCCAGGAGAAGACGAAGGCGCCGGCGGCGCCGCTGGCGAAAGCCTGGCGCACCTGCCACTCGAGCGTCCGCGCCTGCTCCTCGGCGCCGTTGCGGCGGCTGTCGAGCCCGACCTCGGTGATCAGCAGCGGCCGGTCGCCGGAGAGGTTCTGCAGCCGCGCCAGGTAGGCCTCGTAGCTGCCCTCCTGCTCGAGGAAGACGTTGAAGGCGCAGACGTCGAGGAAGGGCAGCTCCAGGTACTCGGTCGAGGGGTAGTTGACGTAGGTGACGAGCCCCTCGGGATCGGCCGTCTTCACTTCCCAGTTCAGCCGCTCCAGGAACCGCTCGACGCGCCGCTTGCCGTGCCAGCGGACGATCGGCGAGGGGATCTCGTTGCCGATCGAGTAGCAGAGGATCGCGGGGTGGGCGTCGAGGGCGCGCACCTCCTCGCCCAGCCGCGCCGCGATCCGCTCCGCCCGCTGCGGGTCGTCGAGGAAGGCGACGTGCTGCTCCCAGGCGAAGCCGGCCATGACCCGGATCCCGTGCGCGAGGGCGGCGTCGAGCAGCCAGGCGGGCGGCGGCACGTAGGTGCGGACGGCGTTGACCCCGGCCGCGGCCATCGCCGCGAAGTCCTCGTCGACCCGCTCAGGAGCGGGGAAAGGCGACTCTTCCGGCCCCCGGAAGGTGCCGTAGGTGACGCCGCGAACGTGGAACTTCTCGCTTCCGACCAGCACAGAGCGCCCGTGAACGCGGGGTCGTCGCTCTGAAATTTGGGTTGGAGTAACTGTCCTTCGCTCCTGCCTGGGGGTCTGAAGGAATGTCGGCTCGACTTACGGAACAGCCCGAAACTGCGAGATTTATCCCAAGAACCTCGCCATCGATCGCTGCATAAAGCAGCTTCATCTTACCCCTCCTGTACAAGGCGTCCAGTCCATTTGGACAGAGATTTCATCCATTTTTCAGACCCTTGGACCCCTCTCAGCCCTCCTGCGGGGTGCAGGAGAAGATGTGGGTGAAGCCGAGCCTGGTCTGGTCGCTGAACAGGAGGCTCCCCCGCGTCGCCCAGGCGCCGGTTGGACAGCTTGCCGTCAGGAAGCTCTTCTTGCGGCCCTTGTAGGTGTAGCGGCGGCCGATCTTGAGGTCGAAGGCCGTCGCCGAGCCGGCGCCGCCCGCGATCTTCGGGATATGCGCTTCCAGGTGCAGGCCGTAGCGGCCGCGGTGGATCCGCGTCACCTTCGCCCGCACGATGACCGCGGTCGGCGCCGGCACGTCGACGTAGGCGTGCAGAAGCACGGAGGTCGTGCCTCCGTGGACGCCGTTGTTGAAGAGCAGCAGCGGGCCGGTCGAGCGGAACGGCTTCTGTTCCGGGAAGGCGACCTCGACTTCGGCCGAGCCGGAGCCGATCAGCGCGTCGCCGCAGACCTTCTTCGCGGTGGCGCTGCTGCTCGCCTTGAGCTGGCTTTCCTTGCAGGTCGGCAGGCCGACCGCGTCGACCTTGATCGTCTTCTCGATTTCGGCTTCGAGGTCTTGAAGGGCCGGAGGGTGGCTGCCGTCGGTGGTGGCGATGTCGCCGATGATCCGCGCCGTGGCCGGCGCCCCGCCGTGCTTCGGGAGCTTGGTCGGCGAGATGCCGCCGTTGTCGCCGACACAGAGGACGCCGACGCAGTGTTCCTGGCGGTTGTTGAAGCTGCCCGCGGCAAGGCTCGCCATCAGCAGCCCCAGCGCCGCCGCACCCGCAGTGACATAGACCAGCTTCCTCTTCATGTTCCCGCCCTCCCGTTGTGAGATGCCCCTCGAATGCGGGGTCCCCCCGATCCTCGCCGGGCGGAAGCAGCCCCCGCCTCCCCGATTCGGAGCCCGCGGCCGCCGCGAATGACCAATGTGGGAAGTGGTGCGCCCCACCTTTGCCCCGCGATCCGAGAC